>JBBQLF010000030.1:0-15518 GCA_038327695.1 Bryobacterales bacterium | reverse complement strand
GTGGCGCTGAGTTGGGCGAAAGCGCGCCGGCTGATGGAATCGGACATGGGCGGGTCTCCTTCCCGGGTGCGGGTTCTGTTTGTTGTTGCGTTGCGGCCGGCCAGGCAAGGCCGGGCGTTCAGCCCGCAGCACTGTTATACGCGGCAGCACGGCTGGAAGTAAAGCGCGCGATCCGATCGCCAGGCTCGAAATCCTGATAAAGTTGGGCCGATGTGGCTACCCCTGGTTTTTTTGATGGCCGCGGCGCTGCCGCAGTGGCGCGAGACCACTATCACCGGCTCGGTGAAGATGGGCTATCAACTGGTCGCCGCGGACCTGAACCGCGATGGACGGCCGGACCTCATCGTGGTGGATGAGCGCGGCACCGAACTCGCCTGGTTCGAGAATCCGTCGTGGACCCGCCACGTGCTCATCCGGGACGTGCCCAGGACCATCAACCTCGATGTGCACGACTACGACGGCGACGGCATCCCCGAAATCGCCATGGGCTACCACTTCGAGACCGTACCGGAAAAAAGCGAGGGCAACGTTCTGATCCTCAAGAGTGGGCCGGATCCCCGGCAACTCTGGACGGCAACCGAGATTGACCGTGTGCCGACGGTCCACCGGCTTCGCTGGATTGACCTGGCCGGCGATGGCAGAAAGGTCCTGCTGGTGGCGCCGATGATCGGCCCGCAGGCCCGTCCGCCCGACTACGCCGCCAACGTGCCCGTCTACCTCTACCGGCCGGGCATCTGGAAACGCGAGCTGTTCACGGATCAGCCGCGCGGCATCCTGCACAGCATCACGCCCGTCCGCTGGCAAGGCCGCGCCGAGCAGTTGATGACGGCGGATTTCCTCGGCATCCGCGTCTTTCTGGACAAGGGGCCGGTGGAGATCGCCAAAGGGGATTCGAGGCCCTGCCCGCAGTGCGGCAGTAGTGAGATCAAGATCGGGCATCTGGGCAAGCGCCGGTTCATTGCGGCAATCGAGCCTTGGCACGGCAACCGGGTGGTGGTTTACACCGAACAGGGCAGATCGTGGAAGCCGCTGGTGATCGAAGACGCGATGATCAACGGCCACGCACTGGCCGTAGCCGATCTGAACGGCGACGGGCGGGATGAGATCGTCGCCGGCTTCCGCGGCAAGGGGTTTCAGTTGTACATCTTCCAGGCGGAGGACAGGGCCGGACGCCGCTGGACCCGTCATGTCCTCGATGCCGGCGGCATCGCGGCGGCAGACTGCAAAGTCGCTGACTTCCAGGGCAACCGGCGTCCCGCCATTGCGTGTGCGGGCGCGTCGACCGCCAATGTGAAGATGTATACGCCGCGCTGACCCCTCAGAATCAGTCCTTGGCCGTCTGTGCCAGGAACGACCGCGTGGTCGGGTGTTGCGGATCTTCAAATACCTGGGAAGGCGGTCCGGCCTCCACGTCGTAGCCGTCGGCGAAGACATGAACCTGGTGGGCCACCCTGCGGGCGAATCCCATCGAGTGGGTCACGACGATCATTGTTTGTCCCTCCTGGGCGAGGTCCGCCATGAGCGAAAGCACCTCTCCCGCCATCACCGGGTCCAGCGCGCTGGTCGGCTCGTCAAACAGGATCGCCGCCGGTTTCATCACCAGGGCTCGCGCGATGGCGACGCGCTGCTGTTGTCCGCCCGAGAGTTGTCTCGGGTAAGCGTCGTGTTTGGTGGCGAGCCCGACGCGCGCCAGCAGCTTCTGCGCCCGGTCAAAAGCTTCGTCCCGTTTCAGCTTCAGCACATGGATCGGGGCCTCCATCACGTTTTCCAGAACCGTGAGGTGCGGAAACAGGTTGAACTGCTGGAAGACAAAGCCCACCTGGCGCCGCACTGCTTCCAGCAGCCGCGCATCGGACCGCGCATTGGTGGCCGGCGTGAGGAGGTGGCCGGCCACCCGGACCTCTCCGCCCTGGAACGGCTCCAGGCCGTTGACACAGCGCAGGAACGTACTCTTGCCTCCGCCCGATGGTCCAATGATGGAGTGCACCTCTCCCTTCTTCAGCTCGAAGGAGATGCCTTTCAGGATCTCGTTGGCGCCGTGCCTTTTGACAAGGTTTGTGACGGTGATCATGCCTGTTGCTCCAAGCCCAGGTGCGTTTCGATGCGCCGGGCGGCGACGGACATCGGGTAGCTCATCATGAGGTACAGCAGGGCCGTCAACCCCATCAATTCCACGGTCGCCTGCGTGCTCATCGACAGTACCGAAAACCGTTTCGTCAACTCGACGATGGTCACCACTGAGCAGACCGAAGTGTCCTTGAACAAGGCGATGAAGTCGTTGACGATCGGCGGGATCACAATGCGCATCGCCTGCGGCACGATGATGCGGCGGATGGCCATTAACCGTGACATCCCCAGCGCCAGCGCCGCCTCCATCTGCCCCCTGGGGATGGCCTGCAGGCCCGCGCGGTAGATCTCGGACTCGTAGGCCGAGTAGTTAATCGCTAACCCTAGAATGGCTGTCCAGAACGCCGGAATCTTGATTCCCACCTCAGGCAGGAAGAAGAAGATGAAGTACAACTGCAGCATCACCGGCGTGCCCCGCAGAAACTCCACGTAACCGGTCAGGGGCAGCCGCACCCAGGCACGGCCATAGAGCCGGCCCAGGGCCGTCAGCAGCCCCAACAGGATCGCTAGCGGGAAAGAGAGGCAGGAGAGGATCACGGTCATGCCCGCCGATTGCAGCAGGATACCGCTGTAGTCCCGGACGACTTGCCAGCCGTGCTTCCGCGTCTCCACCCGCACAGATTCCTCGGTGGGCATCTTATTCTGTTCCACTTGGGCGGCCGTGACCTTTTGATACCCGTAGAAGCGTCCCTTCTCAACGATATCGGCCAGTTCCGGCTGCTGCGCGTCCCAGATGCCGTACTTGCGATAGATGCGCTCCAGATCCCCGTTGCGCACCATCAGCACAAGCGCCTCATTCAGCGTCTGGAGAAAAGCGGACTCCCCCTTCTTGACGTAGATGACATAATATCCGCGCGCCACCGGTTGCTCGATGCGCCGCAGGTTCGGAAAACGGGTGGCATAGAACGAGGCGATTGGAGTGTCCTGGATTGTGGCGCTGAGCTTGCCGGTCTCCACCTCGCGCATGCTGTCGGTGTTGCCCTCATAGGAGATGACGTCGCAGAGCTCTCCGCAGAACCTGCGCGCATAGCCCTCCGCCGCTGAGCCGGTCAGGACGCCGATCTTGGCGCGCGCCGCACCCGTCCCTTTCTTCAGATCCGCCCAGGAGTTGATCCTGCCGTCGCCCCTGCGCCCCATCAGTTGAAGCGCATAGACGTAGTACGGAATCGTCGCATCCATGATCTCGGCCCGTTCGGGCGTGAACTCGTACCCGTTCAGAATGGCGTGGACCTTACCGGTGCGCAGCATGTCCGGCATCTTGTCCCACTGGCCCTGGGTGAACTCCGCCTTCAGCTTCAGATACTCCCCAATGCGGTTGGCGACGTCGACCTCGAATCCGGTGACCTGGGCAGGATTGTCCGCCTTGGGAAAGACGTACGGGCCGCCTCCCTCCTGGTCGCCCCCCCACAGCATCGTGCCGCCCTTGCGCATCTCGCCGAGCACGTCGGCCGATGCCGTGCCCGGAACCGCGAATGAGACCAGAATGCAGAGACCCAGGCCGCTGCGGCTCCACCATCGCCTCATCGACACCTCCTTGCGCCCAGCGCAGGCACTTGGGGATTCTAGCAGACAGGAGAGACCTCAGTTCACCTGCCCCCGGAAACTTGCTATCTTCAATGTCTACCTTTGCGTGAGGATGCTATGTACGAATCAAAAGACCCCATTGACGAACTAGTCCACCTCTACGTGGACGGAGCCTTCAACAGGCGGGAACTCTTCGGCCGCGTGGCCTGCAAGACCGGCAGCATGGCGGCGGCGGTGGCAGCTCTGAGCCTCTATCCGGAGGTCCAGGCCGCTGAGAATCCGGACGTGCCGGAAGGTGTAAGGACCGCCGCGACCGATCCGGAATTCGAAGCGCGCGACGTGACGTTTCCGGGCGAAGCCGGCGTTCTCTACGGCTACCTGGCTGTGCCCAAGACCGCCTACACGGAATTGCAGCCCGGTGTGCTGGTGATTCACGAGAATCGTGGCTTGAACGACCACATCAAGGACGTAACCCGCCGTGCCGCTCGAGCGGGCTTCGTTGCGCTGTCCGTCGATCTGTTGTCGCGCCAGGGCGGGATCTCGCAGTTTCCCGATCCCACGCAGCAGACGGCAGCCTACAACCGCACCACACAGCCGGAACGTCGCGCAGATCTTCTCTCCGCGCTCGACTACATGAAGCGCCTGGACACGATTGTCTATGATCGAATCGGCGTCACCGGCTTCTGCGCCGGCGGCGGCAACGTTTGGGACTTCATCGTGAACTTCCAGGAGGTGGCCGCCGCTGTCCCCTTCTACGGCGCCGCGCCGCAGTTGGCCGATGTGGCACGCATTCAAACGCCGGTTCTGGGCATCTACGCCGAGCGCGACCGCAATCTGACCCAGGGAATCCTGCCCGTCATCGACGCCCTGAGCAGGGCCCAAAAGGGCTATGGGCTGGCCGTCTACGAAGGCGTCGGCCACGGCTTTCATAACGACACCGGCGCTGCCTATAACGCCGAGGCGGCCAAGGACGCCTGGGCGCGCACCATGGCCTACTTCGACAAGTGGCTGCGGCGGCCGCGCTCCTAGCCCGATTGTGCGCCCGCGCCGGCCCTCAACTGGCGCTCTTGGTGAGCGTGATCTTCTGCACCTTCATCGGCGCCGACTTGTCGTCGCCCTCCAGCTGCAGCCCGATCGTCTCCGTCTCCGGCTTCACCGTCAGCTTGCCCGCCAGCTTCCTGGTGACGAACTTGCCGCCGGTCTTCTCGACGACGCCGTCGATGATGCTCGGATTCGGATCCCTGCGCTGGCCGGCCGTCAGGCGGAACTTGCTGCCTGCCACGGCGTTGTCGCAGGCATAGGTGATCTCCACGTCATAGGTGCCGTCCAGGCTCTTGTACGGATACCAGCTGAGCCCGTTGGTCTCGCGCTCGAAACTCTTGAAGCCCGTGGCGCTTTGAGTGGTCCAGTCGTATTGGATCTCCTCGCCGCGCATCCGCGCCACCCAGGCGTGCAGGTCCAGCTTCGCGGGCATCTGATCCGCCCGGAATCCGTCGGCCACCTTGGGCTGGGCGTCAGCCAGTTCCAGCGCGATGACGGTCACGTTCGGATCCGGCGCCTTCTCCGGCAGGGTGAACTCCAGTGCCGCGCCCGCCTTCTGGAATGGGACCTCGGCCTTGCCGGCCAGCATGTAGGCCTTGGTCACCTGGCTCTCCAGCCCTTCCAGCCGCAGCTTCCTGCCGGGCCAGTTGAGGATGTGCAGGTAGAGCTTGTTGGGCTTCACCGTGGCGCGCCAGGTGATGTCGCGCATGTGGAACGGGCTGGGACCGGTGCCGTAGATCGCCTCGCCGTTCACCTCCAGCCATTTGCCGATGGTGCGCAAAATCTGCTGGCTGGCCTCCGGCACCACGCCTTCCCGCGTGGGCCCGATGTTGAGAAGGTAGTTGCCCCCCTTGCTCACGATGTCGCTAAGCTTGCCGATCAGGTCGCGCGGGTTCTTCCAGTTGTTGTCGTTCTTCTTATAACCCCACGTGTCGTTCAGCGTGGCAGGAACTTCCCACTTGCCGTCTTTGCTATAGACCTGAATCGGAATCGCGTTGTCGCCGGTCTGGGCGTAGTCGTGCTTGCCATGCCCGATGCGGCTGTTGATCAGGCAGCCCGGCTGCAGGGACTTGACCATGTTTCGCAGATCCATTACCTGCTTCTCGCTCAACAGGCCAGGCGTGTCGAACCAGATCAGGCGCAGTGGGCCATAGCCGCTCAGGATCTCTTTCACCTGCGGGAAGACCTTGCCTTGGAGGTAGACCTGCGCGTCGCGCTTCTCCGGGAAGTCCCAGTTGTTGCCGCGCCCATTGGCCTCATGCCAATCCTGGTCCTGCGAATAGTAGAAGCCGAAATCGATGCCCTGGCTGGCGCACGCCGCCGACAGATCCTTCATTGGATCCTTGGCGTACGGCGTGGCATCCACGATGTTGTACTTCGACGCCTTCGAACCGTACATCGCGAAGCCGTCGTGGTGTTTGGACGTGATGACCATGTAGCGCATGCCGGCGTCCTTGGCCAACTGCGCCCACTCGCCGCCGTTGAATTTCACGGGGTTGAACTGCGTGGCCAGTTGGGCGTACTCGGCCGCCGGGATCTTCTCGCGGAACATGATCCACTCCCCGATGCCCCGCACATACTTGCCCTTCCACTCTCCGGCGGGAATGGTATACAGGCCCCAGTGAATGAACAAACCGAACTTCATCTCGTCGAACCGCTGCATCGCCTTCTCCGTGGCCGCCTTTTCGGCCCGTGGGTCCGGCGCCTGTGTGACCGTGTTCTGTGTGCAACCGGCCAGCGCCAGTGCTCCGGCTAGCACGCCTGCCAGTTTCCGGTACGTCCAATTCCTCATCGGGTTAGTCTCCTTCCGGTCTCGTCGGCTAACAGTATATTCCAACTATCAACTCCGATAGGGCGCCAGGGCGGGCTTCCGTCCCCCGCTTGATATACTGAAAGCTAGAGAGAGGCAAACACACTTTGAACTGGAAGAGCTTCGTTCGTCTGGCCGCTCATACCCAGATGCTGCCGGTGCTCGAAAGCGGCGAAGAGACCCTGGTTGGCGGTCAGGCCGTCATGGAAGGGGTCATGATGCGCGCCCCTCACAGCTACTGCGTCGCCGTCCGCCGCCCCGATGGCGAGATCGTCACTACCGAAGAACCGCTGGCCCGGGTCAGCGAGAAGTACCCCATCTTCAAGTACCCCGTCTTTCGCGGTGTCGGCACGCTGGGCCAGGCGATGGGCCTCGGCGTGAAGGCTCTGCGATTCTCCGCCGACGTGGCCATGCAGGCCGAAGCTGAAAAGGAAGGCAAGTCCCCGGACCAGGCGAAGAAGTCCGGTGAGATCCCCGCCTGGGCGATGACCTTGAATCTGCTCCTCTCGTTCGCCTTCTTCATCGCCCTCTATAAGTTTGTCCCGCTCCTGCTGACCACCCAGTTGCAGACCTACTTCCCCGGGCTGAGCAATCGGATCGCCTTCAACCTTGTAGACGGCATCATCCGCATGGTGATCTTCGTGGCTTTTATGTGGATGCTCTCCCTCTGGGCCGACATCCGGCGCGTCTTTGAATACCACGGCGCCGAGCATCGCGTGGTGTTCAACTTTGAGTCCGGCCAGCCCATTTCGGTGGCCAACGCCCAACGCTTCGTCACGTGGCATCCGCGCTGTGGCACCAGTTTCCTGCTGGTCGTGATGCTGGTCTCCATCGCCGTCTACGCCGTCATCCCCGTGGATACGTTCTGGGCCAAGATGTTGGTGCGCGTCGTGGCGCTACCTCTCATCGCGGGTCTCAGCTATGAGATGATCCGCTTCGCCGCCAAGCACCGCGGCGGCCTGCTGGCTGCGCTCACCGCGCCGGGCCTCTGGCTCCAGCGCATCACCACGCAGACACCGGCCGACGCGCAGACCGAGGTCGCCATCCGCGCCCTGGATGGAGCCATGGAACTCGAAAAGAAACAGGGCGGCGAGTTGGTAATCGCCTGATGGAATTCACTGACCAGTTGATTGAGCTGGAGAAGCGCTACGAGTTTCTCACCGCCCAGATGGCGGACCACGATGTCATCGGCGACCCGGATCAGTACCGCAAGACCGCCAAGGCCCAGCGCGATCTCCAGGAAACCGTAGCCACCTTCCGCGACTATAAAAAGCTGGCGGCGGATCTTGAACAGGCCCGCGCCATGAAGGACGAGAAGGACCCGGAGATGCAGGCCATGGCCGCCGAGGAGATTGCCGCTCTGGAGCCTGCCGAGGCCAAGTTGGTCGATCACCTCCGCTTCCTCCTGCTGCCCAAAGATCCCAACGACGAAAAGAACGTCCTCCTGGAGATCCGTGCCGGCGCCGGCGGCGATGAAGCCAGCCTCTTTGCCGCCGAGATCTTCCGCGTCTACTCCCGCTACGCTGAGAGCCTGCGCTGGAAGGTGGAGGTCACCAGCGTCAGCGAGTCAGGCGCCGGCGGAGTCAAGGAAGTCATTGCCCTTATCAACGGCGACAAGGTCTACTCCAAGTTGAAGTACGAGAGCGGCGTCCACCGCGTGCAACGCGTGCCCGTCACTGAGCAGCAGGGCCGCATTCACACCTCCACCATCACGGTGGCCGTGCTGCCCGAAGCCGACGATGTAGAGGTCAAGATCGAGCCCAAGGACATCCGCGTGGACACGTTCTGCTCGTCCGGCCCGGGTGGCCAGTCGGTCAACACCACCTACTCCGCTATTCGCATCACGCACCTGGCCACGGGCCTCGTGGTGAGTTGCCAGGACGAGAAGTCGCAGATCAAGAACCGCGCCAAGGCCGAACGCGTGCTCCGCAGCCGGCTCTACGAACTGGAGCTGGCAAAGCAGCACCAGGCTATGGGTGCAGATCGCCGCAGCCAGGTTGGCACCGGCGACCGGTCGGAGAAGATCCGCACCTACAACTTCAAGGAAAACCGCGTCACCGATCATCGCATCGGCGTCACGCTCCACCAGTTGGACCGCATCATGGAAGGTGAAATCGAGGAGCTGATGGCGGCCTGCAGCAACTTCTTCACCACACAACTTTTGCGCGAGCAGGCCAAGGCCGGTGACAGTCAGAACGGCGATTCAACAGGGCGTTGACGTGCTGGCCGGCGCGGCCGTGGCCGAGCCGCGCCTGACCGTGGAAGTGCTGCTCTGCCACGCACTCCGCCGCGAGCGCATCTTCCTCTTTTCGCACCCGGAGCACGAATTGACCACCGTGGAGTGGATCCACTTCGGCCGCTATCTGCACGAGCGCATGCAGGGCAAGCCCACCCAATACATCACCAGAACGCAGGAGTGGTACGGCCGCCCATTTCTGGTGACGCCGGCAGTGCTGATTCCCAGGCCGGAAACCGAACACATCGTCGAGCACGCGCTCACTGCCGCCCGCGGCGCCCGCCTTGTGCTCGACATCGGAACTGGCTCCGGCGCCCTGGCCGTTACACTGGCCTTGGAGTTGGGCGCCCGGGCCATCGCCACCGACTTGAGCTACCCGGCGCTCCAGATCGCTCGCCAGAACGCCGCACGCCTGCACGCCGGGGTGGAGTTCATCCAGGCCGATCTGGCGGCCGGCGTCGACGTGCTGTTTGACCTGATCGTCTCCAACCCACCCTACATCCCAGCCGCCGAGATGCCCACACTCCAGCGCGAGGTCCGTGACCATGAGCCTCATCTCGCTCTTCTGGGCGGTGACGCCGGAACCGAGCCCTACCGCCGCATCATCCCTCAGGCCACGCGGCTCCTCAAACCCGGCGCATGGCTGGTCTTCGAGATCGGTTACCGCGGTGAGCCGGCGGTACGCGCCATGTTTGCCGGCGGGCCCTGGAGCGACGTCACTACCGGCCTGGATCTCGCCGGCCTGCCCCGTGTTCTGCGTGGACGCTTCACTCCGTAGGGCGTCACCTGCCATACTGTAGATATGGGCTTGAGTGAACGAGCGTTAACCTACGCATTGGTGGTCGTAGGCGCCCTGGGAGCCTCCGCCCAGACCATCGGCGACTCAACCGCGAACGGAGACAAGGAATCGGCCTCGTCCTCCTATGTGCGCCCCGTCATTGTGGCGCCATCCAAGCTCTGGCGGCCGTCGTGGGAATCAAGTGCTCAACCCAAGATAAACTGGAGCGGGCTGCTGAAGGAATCCATGCTGTTCGCCTCGCTGCAGCATTCCTTCCGGCTGGCTACCGAACCCGGCACTCGGAAGGGTCTGAAGGGGCCGTTCTTTCCCGGATGGGGGCATGCGGCAAGCAGCCTGCACGGTTGGTCGGACGGAGATCCGTTCTACGTCAACTATGTCGGCCATCCCATGCAGGGCTCGGTGGCGGGCTTCATTTGGGCGCAAAACGACCGCCGCTATCTCGGTGCCGAGTTTGGCCCCAATCCAGACTACTGGCGGAGCCGGCTGCGAGCCACCGCCTTTTCATTCGCCTATGGCGCCATGTTCGAGATTGGGCCGTACAGCGAGGCCTCCATCGGTAACGTTCAATCGGTCTGGCCGCAGCAAGGCATGGTGGATCACGTCATTACCCCGGTCGTCGGCTTTGCCTGGATGGTCGCGGAAGACGCCCTGGATCAGCTCCTCATCAAACGTTTCGAACAGCACGTGCAAAGCCCAATTCTGCGCATCCTCGTTCGCGGCAGTCTCAATCCCGCCCGCTCTTGGGCCAATCTGATGCGGTTCAAAGTGCCGTGGTTGCGCGAGACACGGCCCGGCGTCTTCTCCCCACTGCTCACCAGTTACCTGGCGGAACAGCGTAGCAGGCCGCAGCGCCCGGCGCCGCCGGCCGCCAGGCAGATCCAGGGGCAGTTTGGCGTTGCCAGCGTGGAGCTGAGTTCCTACTTCCGGCCGGTCTATTTCCAGGGCGCCGGACAAGCCCCCTGCCTCGGCGGCGGCGCGGCCGCTGCTGTCCGCGTCGTGGATCGGCTCCAGTGGGTCCTCGACGTGTCCGGTTGCAATCTTCTCGGCATGAAGAAGGACTGGAGCGGCGACACTCTCACCTTCCTGACCGGGCCCCAGTGGACCCCTAACCCGGCGGGCCGATGGAGTCCGCACGCCCACTTCCTGTTCGGCGGCATGAAAGTCACTGAGGAGCGGCTCTATCCGGAGTTGCGGGAATCGCTCAACGGAGGGGCCAATGATTGGGGATCCCGTCAGATTATTCCCAATACCGCCTTCACGTCGGCCAGCGAATCCACCGCCATCGCCGTCTCAGCCGCTGCGGGCCTGGACTTGCGGCTTCATCCCGCATTCGCGCTGCGCCTGGCCAACATCGAATACCGGCGAAGCTGGAATCCCGTCATGAACGGGCAGTCCTACAACAATGGGCTCTCATTCACCGTGGCCATGGTCTTGCGCATGGGCACCTGGTAGCCGCGCCTGCCGCAGTGGGTCCCTCGCAATCACGAACTCCTCCACTGCGCACCCCCCGATGAGATGCTCCTGGATGATCCGTTCCAGGACTTCCGGCGTGGCGCCCCGATACCAGACGCCCTCCGGATACACCACCGCAATCGGCCCCTGCTCGCAAACGCGCAGGCAGTTGGCCTTGGTCCGGAACGTGGCCCCCGGGCCCTGTGTGAGGCCCAGTTCGTTCAGCCGGCTCTTGAGAAACTCCCAGGATCGGCGCCCATCCTCCAGTGCACAGCATTTGGGATTGGTCTGATCCGCGCAAAGGAGCACATGCCGCTGCAACGTACCGATGCCGAGCTTGTCGAGTATCTTCACTACACTGAGACTAACCGATGAACGCGCACGATTTCGACCGGCTCGTGGACGAGTGCATGGATGTGGTGCCGCGGCGCTTCCGTGCCATGCTCACAAACCTCCTGTTCGTCGTGGAGCAGGAACCGCCCAGACCCGGGTTGCTGGGCCTGTATGAGGGCCGCCCGCGCATCCACCGCAGCGTGGCGGAGCCGTACGCCATCCCGGACCGCATCACCATCTATCAGGGGCCCCATGAACGGAGCGCGCGCGATGAGGCCGAACTCCGGGACCTCGTCCGCGAGACGATCTGGCATGAAGTGGCTCACTACTTCGGCCTGGACGAGGCTCAGGTGCTCCGCGCCGAACGCCGCCGCCGCCAGAGGCTGGACCGTCTGCGGGGCCAATGACAGCCGGATGGTAAAATCAAGGTTTTCATGGCAAAACACATGCCCGCCGCGCCAGCCGCCTGGCGCTGGGCCGCTTTCACCGCGTTCGTGCTGGTGCTGTTCTACTGGACTCCGCTGCTGGCCCCGGACGCCACCATCCAATGGAACGCGCTCCATCTGCATTACCCGGCCCAGCACTACTTCAGTGAGCAGGTCCGGGCCGGCCATCTGCCCCATTGGGTGAACTACGTTTTCGCCGGTTTTCCGATGCTGTCTGATCCGCAGACCGGCGGTTTCTACCCCCTGAACTGGCCGTTTTTCGCGGCTGGTGTGACGCCGCTAGGGATCCAGATGGAAATCGTTCTCCACGCCGTCCTGGCCATCTGGGGGGCGTTTCTGTTGCTGCGCCGTCTCACCGCACGAACGGCCGCCGCGCTGGCCGGCGCGCTCAGCTACGGCCTCGGCGGCTATTTTGCCTCGCATAGCTCGCATGTGGGCATGATCCAGGCCGCGGCGTTGCTGCCGTGGCTCCTCTACTGCTGGGAGCGGGCCGGGGCAGGGAACCGCCTGGTCTGGCTGGCGCGAGCGGCGGCCGTGGCCGGCGCCTGTTTCCTCACCGGCAGCCTGGGTTCCGCCGTAGTCGCCCTGCTTTTCCTCATTTTGTTCGCGGTCTGGCGCCGGATGGACCTCGTCGGCCTAGCCATGGTTGTCTTGGCCTCGCTCGCCGTCTCAACGGTGGTTTGGCTGCCCGCCCTGACGTTCTGGCAGTACGTCCGCCCGGCGGGTTTCCTGGAGGCCTTGGCCCCACGCGCCCTCGCCACGCTGTTTTGGCCGGACGCCCTGGGCCTGATCACCGGCGCCTACCGGGGCGGCGCGGATCCCACGCGGTCTTATCTCTACAGCGGTCTGTTGCTGGTCCCGCTGGCCGCCTTCGCGCTGCGCCGCCAGGATCTGCGTGGGGCCGCTCTGCTGCTCACGGGCGTGCCTCTGATCCTGACGCTGGTCCACTCCGCCGACCACTGGTTCGCAGCTGCCCTCGGCCTCTCCATCCTCGTCACCTACGGCATCGCCGAGCTGGAAATCCACTGGCGGCGGGAGTGGGTCCCTCTGTTGGTTCTGGCCGTTTTCGCCCTCGATCTCTGCGCCTCCAACTCCTGGTTGAACCCGCTGGCCTACGCGCGCATGAGCTACCAGGAGATCTCCGGGGATGGGGAGAAGGCCATGCAGAGTCTCGACGGCACGTTCTCGCGGGGCCTGCGCCTTGAGGTGCCGGACGGTTTCGCCCTCTTTGGCTCGCTGAACAGCTCAATTCTGGCACACGTCGAAAGTACCGCCGGCTACAATCCGCTGCAGCTTGCCGCCTGGCGCGACTACCGCACGGCCGCGCCGGCCAACCGGAAGCTCGTCGACGGCCTGAGCGCCGCCATGATCGTGTCCCCCGCCCACGAGCAGATTCTCCCGAACGGCACCTATCTGCCGCGCGCCTACTTCGCGCCGCATGTCGCCGGGGTGGCGTCGCTGGATGAGTCCCGGCGCCTCTTGCC
The DNA here is from genome assembly GCA_038327695.1 of Bryobacterales bacterium. GTDB lineage: Bacteria > Acidobacteriota > Terriglobia > Bryobacterales > Bryobacteraceae > Paludibaculum. The sequence continues at coordinate 2,266 of JBBQLF010000030.1, read as the reverse complement.
TTCGCTGGACCCGGCTGCGCACGCGCTGGTCCAGGTGCCCTTCTCAGGGGTGCTTCAGGATCCGGCGGCCCGCGTGCTTGCCATCAGTGTCGTTGAGCAGGGCCTCCGCGTGCGGTACCGGGCCGTTTCGCCCAGCCTGCTCAAGGTCGCCACCCCTTTCTATCCGGGCTGGCAAGCGCGAGCCGACGGAGAGAGCCTGGAGGTGTTGCGCGTGGATCATGCGTTGATGGGCGCGGTGGTGCCCGCCGGAGAACATGAAGTGGTCTTTGCGTTTGAAACAAAACACTTCGCCGCGGCGGCGGCCGTCAGCGCGCTGGCCGCGCTAGGGCTTCTGCTGGCTGGTCTGCGCCGCCAGCCGGGCTAAGGCGCGCCGCACAACCGGGTCGCTCTTCATCTCGATCTCGTCACCAGCCGCCACGCCGATGCCCTGGTTCAGGATCTCCTGCTTCAGCCGCCGGCGCGTGTACTCCCGCTCCGCGCTCCAATCGCTCACGCCCGGCCGGATGTTCCGGCGCGAGAGATAAAGTTGAAAATCGTCCAGCATGCCGGCACTGATCTCCAGCTCGCGCCGCACATCGGCGCGATGCAGTACCAGCCATTCCGTTGCAAAAGCCGCGTAGCTGCCTGAGGTCTCCATGACGATGCGCAGCCGGCTCGGCGCCGGTGGCGCCACGGTCTCATCCGGTTCAATGCCGCCACCGCCTCGCACCGCGCGGCCCTGCGCCGTGAGGAACTTCGGCCGCTCCCCCACTCGCGTGGCGGCGGCTAGTTCGTTGTCCTTGAGCGGCTTCTGAATACTCCTGCCGCTGGGCGTGTAGTAAAACGCCGTGGTCAGCGCCAGACCCGTCTTATCGCTCAGCGGGAACACCCGCTGGACCAGCCCTTTGCCGAACGTCGTCTCACCCACAATGGCCGCCCGGTCATGATCCTGCATGGCGCCGGCGACGATCTCGGCCGCGCTCGCCGTCTTGGCGTTCACCAGCACGGCCAGCGGAAACTCGTAGGGGTGCGCCTCCTTCGGTACATCCACATTCTCCGTGGCCGCGCTCCGCCCCCGGGCGCTCAGAATTCGCGTGCCCGGCTTCAGAAACAAGGCCGCCGTCGCCAGTCCGGCCTGCAGCACGCCGCCAGGGTTATCGCGCAGATCCAGCACCAGCGCCTTGAGCCCGGCGCCGCCGAGTCCGTCGATGGCTTCCTGAACCAGAGCCGCCGTGTTGGGGTCGAAGCTGGTTGCGCGAACGTAGCCGACCCCCGGCTCCAGCAGGAAACTGCGATCCACGCTGGGCGACTGCAGCTCTTCCGGCGTCATGGTGAACTGCAACAGCTTGGCCGTGCCCTGCCGCCGCACCATCAACTGGGCTTCGCGCTGCCTGGTCATGCCCAGCACCTCGACCAGTTGTTCCATGTTCAGCTGGGCCAGCGGAATGTTGTTGATGCCCACGATTTCATCGCCCGGCGCCAGACCCGCCTTCTGAGACGGCGAACCGGGCATCGTCTGCAGGACGATGACGCGGCCCGGCAGCACGCTCACAATGCTGCCGAAACCCTTGCTGACGCTGCGTTCCATCTCCTGCAACTGCTGGAACTGATCCTTGTCGAAGAACACGGAATGGGGGTCCAGCCGCCGCAGCATGCCGGGAATCGCGCCGCCGTAATAGGCCGCGTCCGGGTTCAGTGCGTCGGCCGCCTGCTCGCTGGCGATGAGGAACACGTCCAGGAACCGCTTGAGTTCACGCTCGAGTTCGCCGGTGTCCGGAGGCGTGGCCGGTTGCGCACGCAACGCCGCCAGGCACAGCAGGACCAGCGTGGCCAGCCGTCGCATCAACGCTCGTACCGCAGCGCCTGGCGCAAGCCGTGCCGTTCCATCGCCAGATGAAGCAGCATGTCCAGCAACATGTCGAACGGCAGTCCGGCCTTGTCCCACATCTTGGGATACATGCTGATGGAAGTGAAGCCGGGGATGGTGTTGATCTCGTTGATGTACAGGCGCCCGCTCGCCTTCTCCATCAGAAAGTCCACGCGGGCCATGCCGGAGCAGTCCAATGCCCGGAAGCACTCCACCGCCAGGCGTTGAATCTCCTCAATGGCCGCCTCCCCCACATTGGGCGTCAGGCTGGTTCCGGCGGTGCCGAGAAGGTACTTGTCGTCGTAGTCGTAGAACTCGCGCGACGGCAGAATCTCACACGGCGGCGATGCCTGCGGCCGGTAGTTGCCGATCACCGAACATTCAAACTCCTGCCCCACGATCGCCCGCTCCACCAGCACC
>JBBQLF010000029.1:0-15750 GCA_038327695.1 Bryobacterales bacterium | reverse complement strand
TGCTGCGCATTGTGCTGGAACTGGATGGCGAAGTCATCATGAAGGCGGAACCCGATATCGGTTTCCTGCACACGGGCATCGAAAAGCAGGCCGAGGCGATGGGCTGGCAGCAAGTGGTTACGCTGACTGACCGCATGGACTATCTCTCCAACCTCGCCAACAACCTCGCCTATGTGCTGCCGGTGGAGAAGTTGCTTGGCCTGGAGATTCCCCCCAAGGCGCAGTGGCTGCGCGTGATGCTGACGGAGCTATCGCGGATCAGCAGCCATGAAGTCTGGCTTGGGACGCATGCGCTGGATCTTGGCGCGATGACGATGTTGTTCTACGCCTTCCGCGAGCGCGAAGACACTCTGCGGCTGATGGAGATGTTCTCCGGGCAGCGCCTGATGACCAGCTACATCCGCGTGGGCGGCGTGGCGCTGGAACCGCCGCGAGGCTGGGAAAAAGAGATGAGCAAGTTCATCCGCGGGTTCCCGGCGAAGGTGGATGAATACGAGAATCTGCTGAACGCGAATCCGATCTTCATGCAGCGCACGAAAGGCGTGGGCCACCGGAGCCTGGACAAGCTGCTCGATTGCGGCGTGAGCGGTCCGATGATCCGCGCGGCCGGTCTGCCGTGGGACATCCGCAAATCCGAGCCTTACTCCAGCTACGAGAAGTTCGACTTTGACATTCCCGTCTACACCGAAGGCGACGTGTACGCGCGGTACCGTGTGCGCATGGATGAGATGCGGCAGAGCGCGCGCATCATTGAACAGTGCATGGCCGGGATGCCGGAAGGCGATTGGAAGGCGGACGCGCCAAAGGTGGTTCTGCCGGACCGCGAAAAGATGAAGACGCAAATGGAGGCGCTGATCTACCACTTCAAGATCGTCACCGAGGGCTTCCGCGTGCCGGCCGGAGAAGCGTACGTGCCGGTGGAGTCGCCGCGGGGCGAAATCGGATTCCATGTGGTGAGCGATGGAACGCAGAAGCCGTATCGGGTGTTCATGCGGACGCCGAGCTTCGGAAACCTGCAGGCTCTCTCGGAGTTGCTGGCCGGCCGACTGATCTCCGACAGCATCGCCGTGCTGGGCAGCATGGACTTCGTATTGGGCGACGTGGACCGCTGATATGGACCAGATAACGAGATTGTCATGACCTTTTCACCGGAGTTGGAAGCGAAGTTCGCCAGGATGATTGAGCAGTATCCGCAGGGCCGCCAGAAGGGTGCGCTGATCCCGATGCTGCTGTTTGCGCAGGACGAGGTGGGGGCGGTGACGCCGGACGTGATCGCCGAAGTGGCCCGGCGGTTGAAGGTGAAGCTGGTGGAAGTGGAAGAGGTGATCGGCTACTACACGATGCTGACGCGGGAGCCGCGCGGCAAGCACCATATTCAGATCTGCACCAATGTCAGTTGCATGTTGACCGGCGGAGAAGAGTTGTTCGCGCACGCGGCCGCCAAGCTTGGCATCGGCAACAGGCAGAAGACGGCGGACGGGCAGTTTTCGCTGGAGGAAACGGAGTGCCTGGGGGCGTGCTCATGGGCACCGGCGATGCTGGTGAATTACGACTTTCAATTCGTGATGACGCCGCAGAAGCTGGACCAGCTCATCGACAGTTTGAAGAAGACTCAGTAGGGACTCAAAGGCTACCATGCTACTGAACGAACCACATCCTCTGGAAGTCAAGGTCCTGACGCGGCGCTACCAGTATCCGCAGAAGGATGCCATCGGGATCGATGAATATGTGGCGAAAGAGGGCTATGCGGCGCTGAAAAAGGCCCTGGAGATGACGCCCGCGGCCATCATTGGCGAGGTGAAAAAATCGTCGCTGCGCGGGCGCGGCGGAGCAGGCTTTCCAACGGGGCTGAAGTGGAGTTTCGTCGATATCAAATCACCCAAGCCCAAGTACATTGTGGTGAACGCCGACGAGGGCGAGCCGGGCACCTGCAAGGATCGAATCATCCTGGAGCATGAAGGCCACCGGTTGATCGAGGGCTGCCTGATTGCGGGCCGCGCCATCGGATCCAACCGCGGCTGGATCTACATCCGCGGCGAGTACCGGATCCAGATTGACGCCATGGACCGCGCTATTGCTGAGGCGTACGCGCACGGCTATCTCGGCGAAAACGTGATGGGCTCGGGTTGGACATTTCATCTCTCCACGCACACGGGCGCGGGCTCTTATGAGTGCGGCGAAGAATCGGCGCTGCTGGAATCGCTGGAAGGCAAGCGCGGCAATCCGCGGTTGAAACCGCCGTTTCCCGCCACTTCCGGTGCGTTTCAGTGCCCGACCATCGTGAACAACGTCGAGACGTACGCCGCCGTGCCGGACATCATTCTCAATGGCGGCGATTGGTACGCTGCTCTGGGCACGCCGAAGAACGGCGGCACGCGGCTGGTCTGCCTGTCGGGCCACCTGGTGCGGCCGGGTGTATATGAGGTGCCGCTGGGGATGCCGATGATGACAATCATCAATGAAATCGGCGGCGGCGTCTGGAAGGGGCGCAAGCTGAAAGCGGTGATCCCGGGCGGGAGTTCGAGCCCGGTGTTGCTGCCCGAGGAATGTGACATCCCGGCGGACTACGACTCGCTGGCCAAGGCGGGTTCGATGCTCGGCTCCGGCGCCACCATGGTGCTGGACGAGACTACGGACATGGTCAAGCTGATGGCGCGCATCATGAAGTTCTACGCGCATGAGAGCTGCGGCTGGTGTATCCCGTGCCGTGAGGGCACGGCGTGGCTGGCCAAAATCCTCGCGCGGCTGGATGAGGGCGCGGGCACGAAGAAGGACATCGACATGGTGGACGAGCTGGCGCAAGGGATGTTCGGGCGCACGTTCTGTGCGTTGGGCGATGCGGCGGCGATGCCGGCGATGAGCTTCGTGCGGAAGTTCCGCGGCGAGTTTGAGGCCAAGATCGGCGGCGCGCGGGCCTACGTGCCGGCGCCGCGAACGCAGCCGCTGGTGGTCCTGTAGGAGACTCGATGGCGGATCCAATTACACTGACGATCAACGGCCGGGCGCTGAAGGTGCCGGCCGGAACGCTGGTCATCGAGGCTGCTAAGAAGCACGGCATCGAGATTCCGGCGTTCTGTTACTACGAGGGTTTTACGCTGCAGGCGGCCTGCCGCATGTGCCTGGTGGAAGTGGAGAAGATGGGCAAGCTCCAACCGGCGTGCACGTTGCCGGCGGCTGAGGGCATGGTGGTGCAGACCGAATCTCCCAAGGTGGTGGAAGCGCGCAAAGGCATGCTAGAGTTCCTGCTCACCAACCACCCTCTGGATTGCCCGGTGTGCGACAAGGGCGGCGAGTGCGAGTTGCAGGACATGGTGTTCCGCTACGGGGCCGGCGAGAGCCGCTTTGCGGAGATCAAGCACCACGAAAACGAGAAGCAATGGAGCCCGGCGGTCTACTACGATCCGGCGCGCTGCATTCTCTGCTACCGCTGCGTCCGCGTGTGTGACGAGGGCTTGGGCGTGGGAGCGCTGGGGCTGACTCATCGCGGCGTTCATGCCGAGATCACACCGAGCCACGGCGATCATCTGGAGTGCGACGAGTGTGGCTGGTGCATCGACGTTTGCCCCGTGGGCGCGCTGACCTCCGGCACGTATCGATACAAATCGCGCCCATGGGAGATGAACTACGCAGGCACGGTTTGTACGCATTGCTCCAATGGCTGCAAGACGACATTGAGCGTGCGCAACGGCGAAGTAATCCGGGCCAACAACCGCGATCGCTCCGGCATCAACGGCGAGTTTCTCTGCGTCAAGGGCCGCTTCGCTTTCGACTTCGTGCACAGCGAGGAGCGGCTGCAAACGCCGCTGATGCGTAAGGGTGGCAAGCTGGAGCCGGTCTCTTGGGGCGAGGCTTTGGCGGCCGTGGCTGCGAAGTTCGGCGAGGTGAAGGCGCGCGCCGGCAAGTTCGGCGTCATCGGCTCCACGCGCACCACCAACGAAGAAAACTACTTCCTGCAGAAGTTTGCGCGGCAAGGATTGGGCACGGCCAATATCGATCATCATCGCAGCGGAGACATGGTCACGCTGCTGGATGCGCTCAAGGGCAAGACCGGGGCGCTGGCGACGGTCGGCGATCTGTACACCACCAAGGCAGCGCTCGTCATCGGCAGCGATCTGTCGCAACAGCATCCGCTGCTGGCGGTGCAGTTGCGCGCCGATTACCGGCATCATCAGTCGTCCACCTACGTGGTGACCAGTGGCCCGGTCCGCGAGGATCAGTACGCGGCCAAGAGCCTGCGTGCCGCGGCGGGTGAGGAACTGGCCGCCGTGGAGGCGTTGCGCGAGGATCTGGCCAGGCACGATTCGCTCGTAATCCTGTTCGGCGACGCTATCCAGGGCGAGACCCTGCGGAAGCTGGTGGCCTTCGGTGATTCGCTCGGCACGGCTGTGAAGTACGTCTGCCTGGTGGACTACGCCAATTCGCGCGGCGCCATGGACATGGGTTTGCTGCCGGATTTAGGGCCGGGCTACCAGGCCTCCGCGAGCGCGGGCTTGAGCATGAGTCAGATGCTGGGCGCGGCTGATCTGGACGTGCTGTGGGTAGTCGGCGCAAACCCGCTGGAAGACGCCACTCTGGCCAGCGCGGGCGCGTTCGTGGTGGTTCAGGATCTGTTCCTCACCGAGACCGCGCAGCGCGCCGACGTCGTTCTGCCGGCGGCGAGTGCGTATGAGAAGACAGGCACCGTCACCAACGTGTGCGGCGAGGTGCAGCGGCTCAAGCAGGGGCCGAAGGTGATGGGCGTGAAGTCTGACCTGGAGATCATGGGGCTGCTGGCCAAAGAGCTGGCTTTCAGCCTCGGCATCTGGACCCCGGACAAGGTCTTCGAGGAGATCCGCAAGACGGTGCACGGCTACAATGTCCCATTGCCCGTCATCGCTACGGGCGGCTCGGCGCAGACCATGCCGGTCAACGGCGGCGTGCCTGTGGCTGCCCGGCCGGAACTGATACGGTCGGCCGGCGATACTCTCTTCACATCGGGAACGTTGGGCCGCTATTCAAAGATGCTCCAAAGCGTCATGGAGGCCCCCGGTGAGCTGTACAAACAATAGGCGGCCCGAATGAACTTCTACATCATCAGTTTGGTGAAGGCCGGCTTAGTTGCCGCCGTACTGTTGACCTTCTGCGCCTATCTCGTCTGGATCGAGCGCAAGGTGCTGGCGCACATTCAATTGCGCCCCGGACCATATCGCGTGGGTCCGCACGGCCTGCTGCAGCCTCTCTCAGACCTCATCAAGCTGATGACGAAAGAGGGTGTCATCCCGGCCAACGTCCACACGTTTTTCTACCTGCTGGCTCCGTTTCTGGCCGTGGCGCTGGCGTTAATCTCCATCGTCGTCATCCCGTTCGGGCCGGAATTCTCGATCTTCGGCGTGACCACGGGCCTGGGGCTTACCGATCTGAACATCGGCATTCTCCTGGTTCTGGCGGTCTCGTCTCTCGGCGTGTACGCCATCGCACTGGGCGGCTGGGCATCGAATTCCAAATACTCGCTGATGGGCGGCCTGCGCAGCGCAGCGCAAATGATCAGCTATGAACTGCCGCTGGCGCTGGCCATCGTGTCGCCGCTGCTGCTGCTCAACACGCTGAACTTCCGCGAGATGGTGGTGGGGCAGGAGGGCTACCTGCTTGGATTCATTCCGCGCTGGACCATCTTCGCCGCGCCCTTCCCGCAGGTCTTCAGCTTCCTGATCTTCATCATCGCCGCCTTCGCCGAAACCAACCGCGTGCCGTTCGATCTGCCAGAGGCGGAGAGCGAACTGGTGGCTGGTTTCCACACCGAATACTCCTCGCTGATGTTTGCCGCCTTCTTCACGGCCGAATACGCCAACATCATCACGGTCTGCTGCGTGGCCACCGCGTTGTTCCTCGGCGGCTGGCAGCCGTTGTGGCCCGCCGCCTACGGCAGCAGTTTCGTGCCGCCGGTGATCATCGGGCTGGCCGGGCTGATGCTGCTCTATCACGGCTCGCAGGCGCTACGCACGCGCCGCTGGGACCGGTTCTCCTTCCCCGTGATCGGCCTGCTTTTCCTTGGCCTCGCGGGCCTGTTTCTGGTGCCGCTGCTGCAACCGGTTCTGATCCCGTTCTTCTGGTTCATGTCGAAAGTCCTGGTGCTGATCTTTGTCTTCATCTGGGTGCGCGGCACGCTGCCGCGCTTCCGCTATGACCAACTTATGAAATTCGCCTGGACGTTCCTGTTTCCGGCCGCGCTGGTCAATCTCCTGCTCACCGGCCTGGTGGTGGCGCTCACCTCCTAAGGAGTGAGGAATCTCTCAAGATGGACGCAATACTGTTCTTAACCTTCGCTGGGATCGCGGTGGCCTGCGCCATCAATCTGGTGCTGCAAACGCATCCGATCTCGAGCGCCCTTTCGCTGGTGGGGGTGATGACCTCGCTGGCCGTCCTCTACTTGCTTCTCGGCGGATCGTTCATCGCCGCCGTCCAGGTGATCGTTTACGCCGGCGCCATCATGGTGCTGTTCGTCTTCGTCATCATGCTGTTGAACACGCAAGGCGAGCGCATGCTGCCAAAGAAGAAAGTCATGCCGGTTGCCATAGCGCTGCCGCTGCTGTTCTCTCTCATCGGCGTAATTGCCACCATCGTGGCCACGCAAGTGCCCAGCACAGAGGTCGTCAAGTTTGGCACGTTTGCCGGCGGCGACCCGCTCACCTTCGGGCGCGCCATGTTCACCCGTTACCTGCTGCCCTTTGAGGTCACCTCGGTGTTGATCCTCATCGCGATTCTCGGCGCCGTTGTGCTGGCGAAGAAGGAGATCTAGAGCGCCATGCCCCCCTTTCCCACTGTCGTGCCCATGTCCTGGTACCTGATCCTGAGCGCCATCCTGTTCACGCTCGGCGCAGCCGGCTTTCTGCTGCGCCGCAACATCATCACGGTCTTCATGTGTATTGAGCTGATGCTCAATGCGGTCAACCTCACGTTCGTGGCCTTCAGCCACCAACTGAAACAGGTGGACGGTCACATCTTCACGTTCTTCGTGATGGTGGTGGCGGCGGCGGAAGCCGCTGTCGGCCTGGCCATTATCCTGACGGTCTTCAAGAACCGGCAAACGCTCGAAATCGACGAAATCTCTTCGATGAAGCTCTAACCGATGCATCAACTCTGGCTCATTCCCGCTCTGCCTCTGGCCGGATTCCTGCTGAACGGAATCTTCGGCCGCAAGCTGTCCAAGGCGGCCATCAACGCGGTGGCCATCGGCAGCGTTTTGCTCTCGTTCCTCTGGGTCGTCAAGACGCTGATGGGGCTCGGCTCGATGGAAGAGGTCTACGTGGAGCGCTACTTCACCTGGATCCAGAGCGGCTTCGTCAACGTCGGCTTCGATTTCGCCGTGGACCGGCTCTCCGCCGTCATGCTGTTGGTGGTCACCGGCATCGGTCTGCTCATTCACATCTACGCCGCCGGCTACATGGCCCATGAAGGTGGCTACCACCGCTTCTTCGCCTACCTGAATCTCTTCATGTTCTTCATGCTGATTCTGGTGCTGGCCGCCAACTACCTGGTCCTCTTCGTCGGCTGGGAGGGCGTGGGCCTGTGCAGCTACTTGCTGATCGGCTTCTACTTCCTGAAGAAGAGCGCCGGCGACGCGGGCAAGAAGGCATTCGTCGTCAACCGCATCGGCGATTTCGGCTTCTCCCTGGCCAGGTTCCTCATCATGGTGAACTTCGGTTCTCTCGACTTCGGCACGGTGTTCGCCAAGGCCGCCCCGATGGCTCCCGAGGCAGGCGCCGGTGTCATCACATTGATCTGCCTGCTGCTGCTGGTGGGCGCGGCCGGCAAGAGCGCGCAGGTGCCGCTCCATGTCTGGCTGCCGGACGCCATGGAAGGCCCCACGCCGGTCAGCGCCTTGATCCACGCGGCCACGATGGTCACCGCCGGCGTCTACATGGTGGCCCGCTCAGCCGCGCTGTTTAACCACTCGCCCATCGCCATGGAAGTGGTCTCCTACGTCGGCCTGATCACCGCCGTCATGGCCGCCACCATCGGCCTGACGCAGTACGACATCAAGAAGGTGTTCGCCTACTCTACCGTTTCGCAGCTCGGCTACATGTTCCTGGCGCTCGGCAGCGGGGCGTATTCGGCCGGCATCTTCCACGTCATGACCCACGCCTTCTTCAAGGCGCTGCTCTTCCTGGGCGCGGGCTCGGTGATCCACGCTCTGGAAGGCGAGCAGGACCTGCGCATGATGGGCGGGCTGCGCAAGAAGATCCCGGTGACGTTCACAGTGCTGATGTGCGCCGCTGTCGCCATCGCGGGCGTGCCGCCGTTTTCGGGCTACCACTCCAAGGACGCCATTCTGCTGGCCGCCCACGCGCATCATCCGTGGATGTACTGGGTGGGCGTAATCACTGCCGGAATGACCGCTTTTTACGTCTTTAGAGCCATGTTTTTGTGCTTTTTTGGCACTTATCGCGGCAATGCGCACGTGCATGAGTCGCCGCTGGTGATGACGGCGCCGCTCATGGTCCTCGCCGCCCTCAGCCTGGGCGGCGGTTATCTGGACGTCCCCCACTTCCTGGAGCCAATGTTCGGTGGCGGCCACGAGGCGCACGACGAAACGCTGGTGGCCATTTCAGTCGCCGCCGGCGCCTTGGGCATTCTGCTGGCCTGGCTCTTCTATGTCATTAGGCCCGGCCTCGCCGACGGAATGTCCAGAGCCTTCAGTTGGCCGTACCAGCTCTTCTACAACAAGTACTTTGTAGATGAAGCCTATGACGCCGTCATCGTCCATCCGCTGCGCGACGGCTCGTCCTCAGTGCTCTGGAAGGGCGTGGACGCGGGCCTCATCGACGGCGCGGTCAACGGCGCAGGCTGGCTGATGCGCGCTACCGGCGGAGGGTTGCGGCAGATGCAGTCCGGCTACATCCGGCGCTACGCGGCCTGGGTGGTGTTGGGCTCGGTGGTGATCATCGCCGTCGTCAGCTTCTGGGGAGGCGCGAAGTGAATCTGCTGGACATTCTCCTGATCTTGCCGGCGGTGGGCTTCCTGAGTACGCTCCTTACGCCCAAGGACAACCCGCGGCTGACCCGCACCTGGGTTCTCTGCATCTCCATCATCACGTTCCTGTTTTCGTTGCTGCTGATCGGCCCGGTCCTGGCGAGCCCCGGCCGGCTGGCGCTGGAAGGCAACTCGCCGTGGATCGAATACCCGGCCATCCGCTACCACGTCGGGCTCGACGGTCTCAGCCTGTGGTTGGTGATCCTCTCCACCTTCCTCACGCCCATCGTGACCATCGTGAGCTGGAAGTACATCCAGAATCGCGTAAGGGAATTCTACGCCTTCCTGCTGGCTCTGCTGTTCGGCGTGTTGGGCGTCTTCATCGCGCAGGATCTGTTCCTGTTCTTCGTGTTCTGGGAGATCTCGCTGGTGCCCATGTATTTCCTGGTGGGCATCTGGGGCCACGATAAACGCATCTACGCCGCGCTCAAGTTCTTCCTCTACACCATGGCCGGCTCGGCACTGATGCTGGTGGCCATCATCTACCTCTACAACAAGAGCGGCACGTTCGATATCCCGCTGCTGCTGGACATGATGGCCAAGGGCCGGCTCTTGCTGAGCCCCACGGAATCCCTCTGGCTCTTCCTCGCTTTCTTCCTTGCCTTCGCCATCAAAGTCCCGCTCTTCCCGCTGCACACCTGGTTGCCGGACGCGCACGGGGAGGCGCCCACGGCCGGTTCCGTCATGCTCGCCTCCGTGTTGCTGAAACTCGGCACCTACGGCCTGATCCGCATCTGCCTGCCTCTGTTCCCGGGTACGGCCCGCGCCAACGCCCACTGGATTATCGTGTTGGCCATTGCCGGCATCATCTACGGCGCGCTGGTGGCCATGGTGCAACCGAACATGAAGCGGCTGGTGGCCTATTCCTCGGTCAGCCATCTCGGTTTCGTCGTGCTCGGCATCTTCACGTTCACGCAGGTGGGCCTGGATGGCGCGGTCTACCAGATGCTGAACCACGGCATCTCCACCGGCGCGCTCTTCATCCTGGTGGGCATGCTCTATGAGCGCCGCCACTCGCTCGAGATCTCAGATTTCGGCGGCGTCGCCACGGCCGCGCCCTGGCTCAGCACCATGTTCGTCATCACCACGCTGGCCAGTGTCGGCCTGCCGCTGTTGAACAACTTCGTCGGCGAGTTCCTGATTCTCCAGGCCGCCGTGCAAGTGAACTTCCTCTACGCCGCATTCGCCGCCGTCGGCGTCATCCTCTCCGCCGTCTATATGCTCTGGATGGTGCAGCGCGTCTTCTATGGCGAGACGCCGGAAACGGTCAAGCACCACATGCCGGACCTCAGCCCCCGCGAGTGGGCCATCCTCGTCCCGCTCATCGCGCTGATGGTTTGGATGGGCGTCGGCTCACAGAGCTTCCTGCCGCCCATCAGCGCCAACAACGCGCAACTTCTCCAAGTCATGAAGCAGCCGGCCCCTCCAGTGACAGTGCTGGCCGCAAAGGAGTCCGTCCATGCCCGCTAACTTCATGCCCACCGCGCAGGAGTATCTCCGGTTTGCGCCGGAGTCGCTGCTGATCCTCGTGGGCGTGCTCCTGATGATTCTGGAGCCGCTGAGCGGGCCGGACGGCAAGCGCAAGTTCGCGGTGATCTCATTTGCCGCGCTGGCCGCGTCCATCGGCCTCGCCATCGCCGCCGGCATGGACCCCGGCCCGGCCTTCTCCGGCCTGCTGATGGTGGACGGCTTCGCCACGTTCTTCCGCGTGCTGGTTCTCGGCGTCGGGATGTTCACCATCCTGATCTCCACCAACTACCTGAAGCTGGAAGGGCACGAGTCCGGCGAATACTACGCGCTGCTGCTGTTCTCCATCGTCGGCCAGTGCCTGATGGCCGCCTCCAATGACCTCATCATGCTCTTCATCGGCCTGGAGTGCAGCTCCATTGCCAGCTACGTGCTGGCCGGCTATCTGCGCGACGACAAGCGCAACAACGAATCCGCGCTGAAGTACTTCCTCCTCGGCTCATTCGCCACCGCCTTCCTGCTGTACGGCGTGGCCTGGATCTACGGGACCACGGGCACCACCAACCTGAGCGCCATCCGCGCGTTTCTGATGGACCCTGCGCATCACGCCAACATGGTGGTGGTGGGCGCGGCCACGGCGCTGATGTTCGTCGGGTTCGCGTTTAAGGTGTCGGCCGCGCCGTTCCAGATGTGGGCGCCGGACGTCTATCAGGGCGCGCCCGCGCCAATCACGGCCTTCCTGTCCATTGGTTCAAAAGCCGCCGCCTTCGCCATGTTCGTGCGGGTTATGATGACTGCGTTTGAGCCCGTGAAGGAGCGCTGGGAGCCGCTCATCTGGATCTCCGCTCTGGCCACCATGACCATCGGCAATACCGCCGCCCTGCGCCAATCCAACCTCAAGCGCCTGCTCGCCTACAGCTCCATCGCGCACGCCGGCTACCTGATGGTGGCCCTCACCGCGCACAGCGAAATCGGCACGGCCTCGATGATGTTCTATCTCACCGCCTACGCACTGATGAGCCTGGGCGCCTTCGCCATCGTCGTCTATGTCGCCCGCAAGGGCGAGCGCTTTGTCGAAATCCAGGACTTGGCCGGACTCAGCCAGCGCCAGCCGCTGGTGGCCGCCATGTTCGCCATCTTCCTGCTCTCGTTCACCGGAATCCCGCTCACCGCAGGCTTCTTCGGCAAGTTCTACATCTTTAAGGCGGCGCTGGATTCCAACCTGATCTGGCTGGCCGTGCTGGGCCTATTGAACAGCGCTGTGGCCGCCTACTACTACCTGCGGCTCATCGTCGTGATGTACATGCAGCCGCCGCCCGAAGGCGCTGAGGAGTTGCTTCCGCCCACCATCGGCATCCGCGTCACCATGCTGGTGACCGCCGCACTGACCATCGCGCTCGGCATCTTCCCGTCGTTCATTCTCGATCTCGCCGGCAAGTCGGCGGTATTCGCCCGCTGAGCTACTGGCCGGTGACGCTGACGCTAGTCACGATGCTGCCGGCTTGGATCCGGACAACGTTGGCGCCCGCAATCTGTCCCAGCCGGAGGTCGATTCCAAACAGCCCGGGCACGTCCGTGTCGTAGACGAGGACTGGACCCACCGCGCCCCCGCCGGACACCACCGATACGTCCGGAGTGACCGCCGCACTGACCATCGCGCCCGGCATCTTCCCGTCGTTCATTCTCGATCTCGCCGGCAAGCCGGCGGTATTCGCCCGCTGAGCTACTGGCCCGCGATGCTGTAGGTCGTTACGACGCTGCCGGCCTGAATCCGGATGACATTGGCGCCCGCCATCTGTCCCAGCCGGAGGTCGATTCCAAACAGCCCGGGCACGTCCGTGTCGTAAACGAGGACTGGACCCACAGCGCCCCCGCCGGACACCACCGATACGTCCGGAGTTTGCCTGGTAACAGCCAAGCCCGAGGGATCCAGCACCCGGAACAGGATGGCGTCGCGCTGCATGCTGCCCCGTCGCGCGCCGGTGATGGCGCTCATCACGTTGATTGTGGCGGGCACGTACTCCGTGGCGGCATACCAGTAAGGGATGCGAATGCTGCGCCCCGTGTTGGTGCCGGAGACAACCAGGTAGCCTTCGTGCGGACCGGCGGTTGTGCCGCGCAGGACGAAAGCGACGGGCACTTCCATGCTGGCACCCGCCGCCAGTTCCACACTCGGCATCCCCACAGTGGGAGCAGGCATCTCGTTGCGCGGCTCCACGGAGATGGCAAACGTCTCCGTCTCCGCGCCCACGTTGGTGATGGTGACGGTCCGGGCCATGTCGGCGTCCACGCCGCCTGCGCCGAAACTCAGCGATACGGGGTTCGCCGTTGCCGTCGCGTTCAACGCCGCCTGCACGTTCAGCAGTCCAGCGCCTGACTGTTGCAGGCCGGCCACGCCACCCTTCATGCCCTCCACCGGGCCAGCCGTATTGATCAACAGGGAACGATACTGATCCACACTCAGCCCGGGCCGCGCACTCTTCAGCAACGCCGCCGCGCCCGCCACCATCGGAGTGGAAAAACTCGTCCCATCTTCAGTAATGAAACCACTGGCTGAGTACATGTCGCCGGAGAAGTCCAGGGACTGTGTGGCGGTGTAGACTTCTCCGCCCACTGCCATCACGTCGGGCTTGATGCCGAGATCGACGTTGGGACCGGCGGCAGTAAAATCCGTCAGCCGGCGGGCCGGGCTCGGAACCGGCCCCACGGTGAAGCTCATCGTGCCCCAGAGTTCACCCTGTTCGGCCACCGCCTTGCGGATCGCCTGCCCATCGTCAAAGCTGATCATCTCCGCCGGCAGTGTGGCAACACCCATGCTCATCGAGAATGGCTCCGGCGCACTCTCGGCTGCGAACACCACGGCAGCCACGGCGCCGGCATTGCGAGCGAGATTCGCCTTGGCTTCAAACGTGCAAGTCCCGCGCTGGATCAGTGCGATACGGCCCAATAGGCTGCCGCCAGGGATGGCCGAACAGAGCAGCCCCGTGCCGTCGATCGCCGCCACATCGGCGATGGGCGCCACCACCGGCGACGCCGGCGCCGTGCCGCTGCTGGTGATGGCCACGTACGGGTTCAGGCCCGCGACCGACACACTGGCCGCGTAACGACGATCATTGGTAGCCGCTCCTACGGCGATCACAGACGGTGCCGTGGCCGGCGACGATATCGTATTCAGACCCGGCCCGTTATTGCCCGCGGCGGCCACCACGATGACGCCGGCGCGCACGGCCCGCTCCACGGCCTGCACTTCCAGGTCGTCTGCCAACCGGGGGGCCATATCGCTCCCGATGCTGAGGTTGATGATGTTCATGCCGTCGGAGACTGCGTCGTCCACCGCCTTGATAATGGCGGCGTCACTGGACCTATCGTTGTAGCCTGGTGTCCCAAACACCTTGTACACGCCGAGATAGGCCTTGGGCGCGAAGCCGGTAATTGTCGCCTGCGGACCAGCCACGCGGCCGCCGGCGGCGATCATGGCCAGCGCAGTGCCATGCCCGACGCGGTCCCGCACGGAGAAATCCGGATCGCGATAGGGCAGCAGGGAGACGTAACTCCGGGCCACGATGATCTTTCCGTTGGTATAGGAGAGGTCCGACGCGTTGCCACCCCGTGGGTAGGTGTCCGGGGCCTGGAGCCCGGAAGCCTGGAAGGCGGCGTGCGCGGCCGAGATGCCACTGTCGATAATGGCAATCTTGACGCCCTGTCCGGCGCGCTCGTCGCCGATCTGGCTCCATGCCTCCAACACCTTGTGCTGAATCACCGCGCGGTCTAGAAGCATGTGCACTTCGCGCATCGGCACCACGCGCCTGACGCCCGGCAATGTGGCCATCTGGGCCGCCGTCTCCGCGGTCGCTTCAATAAACAGGGCGTTGGCCACAGTGTCGACGCTAGCCAGGACTCGGGCCGCCCGTTGACCCAGCTCGCCGCGCATCCGCGTCTGCTCCGCGCGGATGCGGCTGCGATGGGAGGCCGCGGAACTGCCCTCCAGCCGCGCTCGCCCGCGAAGGGTGGCCACGTGCTCGGAAACCGGTTCCGTGGTCAACTCCACAATGTAGCGGCCAGGAATTGTACCGCCAAACAGAGCCGGGAGAGCGGCGAGCCACAGGGTCAGAAGCAAGCGCCAGGAACGGGTACGGACCATACATGACGGATTCCGCTCAGACCAAAACGGTTTCGCGCCAATGGAGCCCTTGACATTATTGACGGAAGATTTACCCCAGATCGTTCGTGTGCCCGGCCGGTTATCCATTTAGTCTGGTTGTATGGGCACGGAAATACAGAGGAAGCGATCGCTGCTCTCGTGGCTGACGGTGGGCATGCTGCTGGTGCTGTGTGCCGTGCTGGGTGGCTTGCAGTACCGATGGGTAGGTGAACTCAGCCTGGCGGAGCGTCATCGCCTGAAGAGTAGCTTGCAGGCCAGTCTGAACCGTCTCAGCCACGACGTCAACAGTGAAATCAGCACAGCATGCGCGGCCATCCTGCCCGTCCAGCAATTGCCGGCGCATGTACCGCGCGAGGAAGACTACACGGCACGCTACCTGCAGTGGCGGGATTCCAACCAGCACGAAGCGGTGTTTCACGCCATAGCCAGAGCCATCCCCCAGGGAGAGGACTTGGCTCTGCGGCGCATGGACCTAGCCACCGGGCAGTTTACAGCAGCGGAATGGCCGGTAGCCTGGACCCCGATGCGAGACCGGCTCAAGGCCCGGCTCATCCGGGAGCGACGGGACGGGCGGGAGGCCGGCCGGCCGGCGGGCGCACCGGCCGAGGATCTGGGCATGTTGCTCGAGATTCCGCGTTTTGTGCAGGTCAGTGCCGGCCCGGCAGGCGGGCCCGCCGTTTGGCGCGCCTCTGAGTGGCTCGTGTTGGAGCTGGAGCCGGCCCATCTTCGTGACGGGCTGTTGCCGGAGTTGTTGCGGCGGCACCTCGGCGTGGAAGGGAGCCGCGAGTTTCAAGTTGAGTTGCTGACCAAGTCCGCGCCGCCCCGCCTGATCTTCTCCTCAGACGGCGCGACGGTGCCGACAATCGGTAACGCCGCCGATGCCTCCGTCCCTGTCATGGACATCCAATATGACCGGATCTTCCGGCGGGGCCTACGTGACGCCAACCGCGCCCGCAGTGCCGCGCCGGAGTGGGGCCGCTGGGTTCTCTCCGCGCGCCATCACGCCGGGTCACTGGAGGTCGTAGTCAGCCGGGCGCGCTGGCGCAACCTGTCCGTGACGGGCGGCATCCTGCTGTTGATGCTGGCGACAGTGCTCGCGCTGATCCGCTTTA
>JBBQLF010000028.1:0-15790 GCA_038327695.1 Bryobacterales bacterium | reverse complement strand
GACTGCCGGTGCGGGTCAGCCCCGCCCCAAGCCTGGTCTGGCCCCGGAGTCAGCGCTCAGGATTGCATCCCTGCAGAGCCTTATCTTCTGCTCCGGCCAGCACCAGTGTAGGGGAGCAGCACAGCTCTGCCAAGCTCGTAGTTGTCGTCATAGGGAGAAATAGTTGTCGCTGACCGGGAAGAATAGTTGACGCCAGACAGGGTGTTGACGACGAACACGGATCTGCCGACGCACGAAGTGGCGCTGAAGTACAAGCAACTGTGGAAGCAACTGTGGATGGTGGAGGCTGTCCTCCGCTCGATGAAGTCGCTGCTGGATACCCGGCCGATCTTCCACAAATGCGACGAAACGATTCGCGGGCACGTGTTTTGCTCGTTCCTGGCGTTACTATTGCGCCAGGAGTTGGAAGACCGGTTGGGGCGCAAGGAGTGGAAGTTGGAGTGGGCTGACGTCATCCGGGATCTGGACAACCTGATTGAGATGGAAGTCGCGATCAACGGCAAGGGCTACGTCTTTCGCGGCCAGACTGCCGGGGTCGTGGGCAAGGTGTTTCAGGCCTGCGGCGTCGCCCTCCCGCGCGTGCGCTCATGCTGAATCGGTCTCCAGCTCGACTCAGGCGGAGAGAAAGGGTGTCACTACGCCATTTTCAAAACTGTAAACCATTGGAAATGGGGGACTTCCGGCGACACGGTGTTTAAGATGAGTCAAGGCCAAGCCCTAACGGGCGCGCTACGCGCGGCCTTGACCGCGGCCCTCGCCTGCGCGCCGGAACCTATCATAAGGGCGAAGGGGGACCACGAAGCGGTACGTTCAGTAATGAGCGGATAGACGAAGGAATCGCGTTTACACAAAGTGCTTGACACCACCTGTCACTAGGCCGTTTTCAAAACCGCAACCCATTGGAAATGGTGGACTTCCGGCGGCATGGTGTTGAAGACGAGCTTGAGATTAGCACGAACAGTTTTCGGAATCAGCCCATCTATCCACGCTTTGCGCTCGCACCAATCACCTCTGTAGACGCACCGCGGAGCGGTCTCTACGTGCACAGGACCGGTCCGCACTACCTGACCGGGATCGTGTCGCCGTGCCAGGGAAAGGCGTAGGTTGGTTTGTTCGCGAACCGCTTCATCCCCAGTGCCAGCTTGATCCCGTTGCCGGCGGGCAGACGGACCAGGAGGAACTTGCGGTTGATCTCGAGCGTCTCGTCCGTGAGCGCCGGACTCCCGCGCGGGGCCGCTCCCGGACCGCGGGTCTGCGCCACCTGCTGGCGCCGCTGGAATTTGGCAGTAATGAACTGGTGCTCGCCAAACGTACCCGCCTGCACAATCACATCGCGGCTCTCGAACGGGCTGAGGTTCACGAGTTCGAGCACGATGCCGTCCGCGTCGATCTTGCTGACCAGCGCCGCGACGTCTTCGGGGATGCCTGGCCGCTGGCGCTCCGGATCGAAGTAGCGCACCGAGGCATGCAACAGGCCGCCGTTGTACTGTACCTGAGGCGCGCCAAGCATCAGTTGCACCAGGGTTTCTGTGGTCACAGGGTTCAGGTTCTGCCAGTTATGCTCGCTCACCTGGGTCATATCCACCTTTTCCTGTGCGATCCTCTCTGAGCGGGCGGGGTCCGTGTCCATCAGAAACACGTTGTCCCGGATCATGCCCAGGCGGGCCGTGACCTGCCCGTAAGTCTCCGAGAGCATCTTCTCGGGGTAGCCGGGGTTGTCCCCGGCCAGGTAGCGCAGCCAGGGCGCATCGTGACCCGCGTCCATCTTGTTATGAAACCCCGCAACCACGTTCCAATCGGACTTCTCCATCTGCCTGACCTTCTCCATCCGCTGCCAGTCGGCCGCATCCCGCGACATGTACCAGAGCGAACCCATGTAGGAGCGGTCCATCGCCCGATAGGCGAACCAGCCGGCGGCTTTCTTCTGGGTCGGGACGACGAACCGGCCGTCGCTTTCCTTGCCCAGGGAGATGAGCTGATCCATGTTGCTGCGCGGCAGTTCCAGATAGGAAGGGTCGCCGCCGGAAACGAGCATGGCGTTGGAGGCCGATAGCTGGAATGCCTGGCCCACACTGTGATAGCCGTGCGGCCAGCGCCAGCCGTACAGACCGCCCCACCATTCGCCGTTGTGGTACTCTCCCACTTTGCCGGACAGCCCCACGTTGTCTGGCGTGATGCCTCCGTTGGCTCGCGTCCGCTCCATCCAGCCCCCGACATATTCTTTGATCCAATCCGCGTACTTCGCCTCTCCGGTGAACAGATACGCATTCAGCATCAGCCCGGTGACGCCCAGGTTGACCGGAACATCGCCGGGGTAGATGCGCTTCTGGATTTGGGCGCCCATCAGGCGGGCGTTCCCGGGCTTCTTGATGTCCTCCATCGACTGGATGCCGGGCAAATCTTCGAGAGGCAAGCCGTAACCGGCCATCTCCCGGGTCCAAAGGAAAGGCGGCGCCTCTTTCGTATCCTGGACGTAAGGCTCGGGCGGCTTCGACCCGTACCAGGGCGGGAGGATGCAGGGGCAGCCCTTCCCGGACCAGTCGAAGATCGGGCCGAGACTGCCGGTTTCGCCGGCGCGGATGAGCTTGAGCTTAGGATCGTAGTTCGGCGCCTTGGGGTCTTCGTTCATGTACAGGCCGGCAAAACGACGGGCGCGCGCGAAGGTCTCGTGGTCGGTCGGGTCCGCCAGGGGCAGGTAGTAGAAGGCCATGATGCCTTCACCGATATGGAACCAGTCGCCGTACTTGGGGAACTCGTTGTAGTAGAGGGGAAAGTCGTAGGTGAGCTGACGGACCGTGGCGTTCCACTGGCGGAAGGAGAGTTCGCGCAAGCGCTCGTCACCCCCCAGGGCATACAGCAGCGGGAAATTGTAGAAGCTCTCCGGCAGGTCGTCCGCCGAGGCCAGCCCGGTAGTCTTCCACTTGAGCGTCGCACCACTGCGGGTGTACTTCCTGGTGAAGCGGAACGCTCCCTCGCTCATCACGCCGATCAGCCGCCGCTCGAGCGCCGCCCATCCGGGAGGCGGGACAGGAGTGTTTGATTCGATGGTGGCGATGCCGGCGACGGAGGCTTGCGGCGGCGTAGTCTGCTCTGCCAACGCACCTGCTCCGAACCACGCGGCCAGCGGCACGGTGGCCAGCGCCGCAACCATCTGGGAGGTAGTCTTGGACATTCTTTCTCCTTACCTATTCTTCAAATGCCGGGGCGGCGCCCGCCAGGCGAACACCGCCCCCAATGCAGGCACGCCTCTAGAAGTAGATCTTCGCCGCGATCAAAGACCGGCGAGGATTGCCCGACTGGCCGGTGATCAGGCCGAAGGTGCGACTGGACAGCGTGGAATCGGGCATGCCTGTATTCATGTGATTGAACAGGTTTTCGAACTCGCCCCGTAGCTGCAGGTACCGTCCTTCCTTGCGCAGTGAGAAGTTCTTCGAAATCGCAATATCCCACTGGCTGAATCCTGGCCCGCGGACACCCTGGACGGTGGAGCCGACATCGCCGATCTCCATATCCTTGACGTAGCGGAAGCCGGCTGCGTAAAGGTATGGTGTCTGACCGGCCGACCCTTCCAGCGCCTGATGTCCGGCAACACCGCTGGCATACTGGACGCGCTGATCGGCGAAGCGAGGCCGCGTGTGGCGCCCCTGGCCGATCGAGATCCAGTTCCGGCAGTAGCTGCCGCCGCACAAAACCGCGAACGGCTGGCCTCCCCGGAATGTCGTGGTGCCGGAGACGTTCCATCCGCCCAGAACGCCTTTCACGAGATTGGCGCCCAGGGTGCCGGTCGAGTTCAGGAACTTGCGGCCCTGGCCGAAGGGAAGCTCCCACAGGTAATTAATCATGCCGCGATGAGTGATGTCGAAGGGCGCAAGGCCGTAGACGTCGCTCAAGGGCAACTCCGCCTGCGGATACCCCTGGCTGTCGCCGGTTCCGCCGGCGCCGGCGAAGTGCATGCCGGCGCGGTTGGCTCCCATGCCGCCGCCGCTCTGCAGCGCCTTGCCGAAGTTGTAATTCCCCAGCAGGCTGAACCCGTGGGAGAAGCGGTGCTCCGCCTGCACGTAGACGGAGTGGTAGTTGGACCACGCGCGAGGCTGATTGTAGTAGTCGATCTCGCGCAGCAGGGGGTAAGTCTGGAGTTCCCGGCCCAATGGGATCTGCTTGCCGCCCATGGTGGTGGCTGCTCCCAGTTGGCCGTAAAACGGATTGTCGACGTTGGTGTTCAGGGCGTTGCCGAGAGGAACGCCCAGGACGTGATAGGCGTCCGGAACGCTTTGCAGGAAGAGGTCGAATGGCAACTTGCGGCCAAAGTTGCCGCTGTAGGCCGCCTCCACCACCCAACTATTCGCCCCGGAGCCGAACTCACGCTGGAGGCTGCCGGTGATAACGTGCTCATAGCCCGGATACTGCTTGTAGGAGGGAACGACAAGCCAGTTGCCCAGGATGGAGTTGTTCAGCGCCGTCACGTCCGTCGTATACGGAACGTAGCCCGTACCGCCCGGCATGGGGACCGAGAAATTCAGCGGATAGGTGAGCCCGCCGTCCGAAGTGCCGTCCTGCATCAGGCGCGCCGCGTCTCCGTATCCGACGTTCAACGCCGCGCTGTTCAAATAGGTGTCGCCGGTCATCGTCATCCAATTCAGGCCGTAGCCCGCGCGAAACACGGTCCTGGGCAGGAATTGGTAAGCCGCTCCCACGCGCGGGCCGAAGTGCCTGGCATACTCCTGCTGGTAACTGCGCATCGGGTATTCCTTGGTCCCCAGCCTTGCGGCGCGGCCATAGATGCCGTTCTTCAGCCACAGCGGCTCAGCGAAGGTAATCCCGGCCTGCTTTTGGACGTTTTCCCAACTCCAGCCGGGGTTAGGCTTCAAGTCCCATTTGTATTTCTCGTCCCAGACAATCTGGCGATCGAAGCGTTCCGTGCGCGGCGGCTCGAAATCCCACCGGACGCCCAGGTTGATCGTCAACTTCGAAGTCACCTTGATGTCGTCCTGGAGGTAGGACCCCCAGTAGGTTTGCAGTGACGCCGGTCCGGCCAGTTGCGTGCCTTGGCCCCAGTTGACCTTACCCAGCAGGAAGCTCGCCACGCCCATGCCGGTGCCGGCGATGTTGTCGTAATACTGCGTTGTCATGCGCCGGTCGGTGGTCATGTCGAAGTTGCCGCCCGTCGTCAGGTTCGAGTAGTAGCGCCGGTGCTCCACGCCGGCTTTCAGAGTGTGTTTGCCCCAGATCCTCTGGACCGAGACTGTGGTGCTGTAGGTAGTGTCGTAGACGTTGTTGGTGGAACCGCCGCCCAGGGTGGCGATGGTGTCGTTGGCGCCCATCGTCGGCACGCGATTCTGCCTGGTGCCCAACAGGTTCATCACGAGAGACTGATACGGCCAGCCGGCGGCGTCGGCGTTGACTTGCGAACCCGAGATCGCGTTCCGGCGCATGGCGCCCGCCCGGAAGTTCAGGATTGTGGTTGGCGTCACCGCGTACGTGTGATCCAGGGACAGGGTGTGCGCCGTGGAGTAGGAAGTGCCCACCGGTTGCAGCTGGCTGATCCACCGCGTGTTGGACGATTGGTCGTCGAATCGCGTCACCGTGACGTGAGTGACATGGGACGGATTCCAGTTCTGATCCAGGCGGCCCGTCCACCTGTCATTGCCGTAAGGGTTGGAAGTTGTGCCAATGTAGTTCTGGTCGTGGCTCGAATTGGGCATCGGCGCCTTGTTCGGCTGAGGGTAGTAATTCATGTAGACCTTCGCCATCGGGTCGAAGCGAGCCTGCGGAATGAGGTTGTTCGGGAATGGGTCGCGCTTCACCCGATTGCCTTCCAGCTTGCCGGTGAGCGGATCAAAAATCTGCACCTTCAATCCGGCGTCTACCCGGCTCTGCGAGAAATCGCCTTGCCGTTCCAGCGCGGTGGGCACGCCCGCCGTTGCCGCGTTGCTGCCCGTTCTGCGGCGTGTGCCCTCGAAATTGAGGAAGAAGAACGTCTTGTCCTTCCCCTTGTAAACCTTCGGGATCCACACGGGGCCGCCGAAGGTGCCGCCGAACACGTTGTCGTGGAACACGCCCTTCTTCCTGCCGAAACGGTTTGTGTTCCAGTCTGTGGCGTTCATCGCCTGGTTGCGGAAGAACTCGTAAACCGAACCGTGAAAATCGTTGCCGCCCGACTTGGTCACCATTACCAGCGCGCCCCCGGAAAGGCGTCCGAACTCGGCCGATAAACCGTTGGTAATCACCTTGAACTCGCCAATCGCCTCCCGGGACGGATACGACGCCGGCACCGAGTGGTCATAACCCGTCGTCAGGGGCACGCCGTCCAGAAAATACTCGGTCTGGCCCGTTCGGCCGCCGTTGATGCGCAGGTCGCCCGCGCTACCCGTGACGTTCGGTGTCAGCATCGCGAATGCCAGCGGGTTCCGGTCATACTGCGGCAGTTCCTGGATGCGCCTGTTGTCGATGACCAGACCCATCTGCGTGTCTTCCGTGCGCAGCAACGGGACGTCGCTGGAAACCGTGACATGCTCGCTTGAGGCGCCGATCTCCATGGTGAGGTCGAGTTCCAACCGGTCCCCGACCCTCAATGGGATGTTGCCGCGCTCCAGATTCTTGAAACCCTGAAACGACGCGGTCAGCTTGTATGAGCCGGGGATCAGGTTGGGAATGGTGAAGCGGCCTTCGGCGTTCGTTTGAGTAGTGAGCGTGACATTTGTGGCGGTGTTGGTGACCGACACGGCCGCTGACGGGATCACACCGCCAGTTGGGTCCTTCACCCCACCGCTGACGCTCGCGTTTCCAGACTGAGCTACGAGGATGGAAGCCGATAGCAATCCACCCAGGCTGCAAATCAATGCGCGTCCCATCATGATGACTCCTTGCCCACAACGACTCGGACATCTGACTCTGGCCTATCCAATGCGTGATGAATGTGGCTTCCAGAACCTCTATATCCGGTTCCCGGCCCGACGCCATTCTATACGAGTTCTTTTCTGGTGGCAAGGCAAAGTAGAAATGTGCCGCTAATGAGCATAGGCAGCACCCTTGACTTCGTCTCTGGTTTGTGAAAGCGTATATCCGCCAAGGAGGTTCTCGCAATTATGCAAGGGCATGGCATTTCATCAGTCGTATTGTTCACGCTTTTAGCCGCACCGATGGCCGCTCAGACAAGTAGCGCCACGGTTGGAGGACAGGTTAAAGACACCAGCGGCGCAGTGATCCCCGGCTCCGCAATTTCCGTCAAGAACACGGAGACCAACGTGGCGCGCAGCGCCACAGCGAACGCCGAGGGCATTTACGCCATCACCAACCTGATCCCCGGATCGTACAAGTTATCGGCCACCTTCCAGGGGTTCAAGAGCCTGGAACAGGGCCCGTTCACTCTACGCGTGGGCGACCGGGTAACCCTGGACCTGACCATGGAGGTGGGCGCGCAGGCCGAGCGGATCACCGTGACTTCGGACGTTCCTTTGCTGCGCACCGAAGATGCACAGACTGGACAGGTCATCGATAACAAGCGCATTCAGGAACTGCCGCAGTACAACCGCAATGCACTGGCCTTCGCGACGCTGACCGCCAACGTAAACGGCGCCTCCGACCAGATGACTCGCGACAGCGATTTTCGCATCAACGGCGGGCGCACGGCGGCGGCTGAGTATTACATCGACGGCCTGGCGGTTTCCACTGGCTACTATCACAACGTTCCGCCTTCGGTTCCGTCCATGGAAGCGGTGGGCGAATTCAAGGTGATCACCAACGGGCTTTCCGCGGAATACGGACGCCTTTCGGGTGGCGCGATCACTCTCGTAACGCGATCCGGGTCCAACCAGTTCCATGGGTCGGCGTATGAGTTCTTCAAGAACGACATGCTGAACGCCAACGACTGGAACTCAAACCGTTTCGGGCGCGCCAAGGGCGTGTTCCACGAAAACGTATTCGGCGGCAGCGTCGGCGGCCCGGTCTGGATTCCAAAGGTGTACAAGGGGCGCGACAAGACGTTTTTCTTCCTCAACTACGAGGGCGGGCGCTACCGTTCCGGCAGCAACACCCGGCTGGCCGGCGTGCCCACAGACCTGGAGCGGCAGGGGGACTTCTCACAGACGCTCATTGACAATGGGCTCGCGGTCAAGATTTTCGATCCTTTGACGGCGGCGCTGGAAGGTTCGCGGGTCAAGCGCAACGCGTTCCCCGGAAACAGAATTCCGGAGTCCCGTTTCAACGCGCTTTCGAAGGTTTACCTGCCTTACTATCCGAAGGCGAACCGGGCGCCGCTGCCCGGATCGAGCCACGACAGCAACTACGTCGGCGCGAGCAGCAACCCTTCGAGCGGCGACAAATGGACCGGCCGCCTGGACCAGAACTGGAACGATCGGAACGCCACCCATTTCACCGTCACCAATTACGACAACAGCGCGACCACTCCGCGCTGGCTTTCTCCGTTGCAGGCTGCGACTGAGACTACGACCAAAGCCTACACCGTATCGCTGGACCACACCTTCACACTGAATCCGACCACGATCCTCAACTTCCGCGGCGGCGTCGTGCGCAGTTACAGCCTCAGCGGCTCCGCGGTGGATGTGGATGCCTCCGGCTGGCCCATCCAGAAGGAAGTGCTGAATCTGCTCGGCACCACCAAGGGCCGGGTTCCCAGCCTGGGAGTGGCCGACACCATCACGAGCATCGGCGGCGGCCAGACGAGCAACGCTTACGACACCATCCATAGCGGGTTGGCCTCTGTCCAGAAACTCTGGGGTAAGCACACCTTGAAAGCCGGCTACGAGCATCGGCGGTATTACTCCAACGTGCCTTCCGGCGGGCGCTTTTCAACCTACACCGTGCGCAGCCTGACCTCGGAGTACTACGATTCTCCGGTGAAGGGTTACGGCTCCGGCATGGCCGGGTGGCTGCTAGGCGGCATCGCGGGAGGGGACGGCGTGCAGTATGCGGGTCCTGCCTCCTTGCAGACCTATCACGGCGCTTACCTTCAGGACGATTTCCGGGTGAACAGCAAGCTCACCGTCAACGTGGGAATCCGCTGGGATCTCGAACCGCCGCGCACCGAACGATTTGATCGCCAAACCTCCTGGGACAAGGATTACAAGTGGGCCATGACGCCCAATCCCGGCTGGAGCTGGGACCAGGTGCTGAAGACGACTGGCACGAACATGCCGGCGCCGGAGTGGGTCGCCAAGGGCAACTACGGCCGGGCCGCCCTGATGGGTACTAAGGAGTATCCGGGCCGCACGCTGCAAGAGACGCTGCCCTACCATTTCGGGCCCCGCCTTGGCGTCGCGTATCAGGTCGTGCCGAAGACCGTGATCCGGGCCAGCTACGGCTGGATTTGGGGCACTTCCACCGGCAGCCAGTTTCTGAACGGATCGATGTGGAACATCGGTTACGGCGACCTGGCTCGCCTGGTGCAGGGCGGATCGCCGGACGGGGGCCTGACTTTCCCGCTCACCTTCGATAAGCCCATGCCAAATGGCATCGGCTACGTCCCGGTGACCAAGGACGTCAATGCTCTCAACCAGAGCGTGATGGGGAACTGGTTCCTGGCCAGCGCGCTGAATATCACGCCGGCACACGAGCATGCTATCGCCTTGAGCGTGCAGCGTGAATTCGGATCCGGGGCGAACTCCTGGGTGCTGGAGGGCGCATACAACGGCAACCTCGGACGTGGGATCCCATACTATCTCGGCATGGGCGAGCACATCCTGCCGGACGCGTATCACAAGATCGGGCCGCTAGGTTCGAAGCTGAGCACCCCGGTGGCCAACCCGTTCTATGGCCAGATTGCTCCCCTCACCGGCATGGGCGGCGCTACGCTGCCGTACGGCCGAATGTTCCAGCGCAACGTGCTGTGGTCGGAGATCTGGACTGTGGGAGAGCCGTTGGGCAGGTCTAACTATCATTCCGGCTATGCCCAGGTCGAACACCGCTTCGGCCGCGGTTTCAGCCTGCTTGCCAACTACACGTTCGCCAAGCTATTGCAGGATACGGGCTCGCTGGACGGGCAGCAAGGTATGCCGTTCCCGCAAGCCGGCCTGAGCCTCGACAGCGTGTACGCACACGCTGGCAGCGACATCACCCACAAAATGCTGATCAACTACTCCTGGGATCTGCCGTTCGGCAAGGGTAGATCATTGCTCGGGGATCCGCAAGGCGCCGGTCAGAAGGTTGCCGATGGTGTGGTTGGGGGCTGGACCCTGGCCGGCACAACGACGCTGCGCTCAGGTATGCCGACCGCCATTCGCGTTCCCAGCAATTCAGTGGGCGGTCCTGGCAGCCAGTGGTACAACATCGGCCAGGGGCGCGACTCCCAGCCGATCTTCACCGTGCCCCGCGTCCCGTACGACAACGGGGTGAACGGACACCAGGCGCTCGAGGGCTCCGCCGGTTACACGCCCTATTTCAACCCGGCGTCGTTCCGCGTTGTGCAGGGCTACGAAATCGGCGACGTCCCGAGCTACCTTTCTCAGATGCGCGGACCCGGCTTCTCGCAGTGGGATTTCTCACTCATGAAGACGTTCCGGCTCTTCGGCGAATCCGGGCGGCTGCAGTTGCGGTTCGAGGCCCAGAACATCCTCAACCACATGAACGCCGGCACCCCCGACAGCTCGCTGGTTTCGCGTACCTTCGGGACCATCACCGGGCAGAGTGGGATTCCGCGGCGCGTCATGGTTGCCGCGAAGTTCCAGTTCTGAGCGGTACTATCGGCGCGGAAGCCCTGCGCGGGCTTCCGCGCTCAACTCCCTGCCTGTCAGAGCAGCGCCCGCTCTTCGAGCTGCAAGCCTCAAGTTTCGTTGTGTACTTGCGCCGAATCAGCGACCTTGAGCGGTTCCGCTGCTGCTGGAGGCAGGCATACCAACCAAGTGGTTCGCCACGGCGGAGTTCGCCACGGCGGAGTTTGCTCAGGACGCCTCGCGGGTGTAGACTGTGGTCGAATGGGCCCCTTGAACATACCGTTCCAGACCATCCCACCAGCAGTGCAGTTGCCCGCGGGCACGGAAACGCGGAACGCTGATCGGTGTTTCCCCAGCGGAGACTTCTGACAAGATCGACAATTCCCGGAGGAATATTCATGCGGCTCTGTCCATCGCGACGGCAGTTTTTAGGCGCGGCCTCAGCCGCGTTGGTTGGCTCATCCACCTCCGCCTCAACCCCGGTGGAATACCAGCGCGGAGGGATGATCTATCGCCGGCTCGGCAACACGGGCGTGGATGTTTCCGTGCTCTCCTTCGGCTCCCACACGGATCCCGCCGATCGGATTCAGGTGCGCCGTGGAAAGACCGCGCTCAAACCGGAAGCGCAGGCGAAGCGTGACCGCATCATCACCGCTGCATTTGACCGCGGCGTTAACCTGTTGGATGTCTACGAGAGCGAAAGTCAATGGGAACCGGCAGCGCGCCTCGTCAAGGATCGCCGCAGCAAGGTGCTCGTCTCGCTGGCGCACGAAGTCAGTGCATCTGACATCGACACAGCCTGCCGCTTATTCGGCCATGTGGATCTGCACCGCTTTCACGCCGCTGATATCAATGACAAGACCTTGGGCGACTGGGACCGCCTTCGCCGAGCCAAGGAGGCCGGAAAGATCCGCTTCATCGGCATCGCAACCCACGTCGAGAGAACGATGGCGGAAGCGCTGGATCAGTTGGAAGGCCTCGACCACATCTTCTTCCCTTACAACTTCATTCACGCCCGCGCGGACTACAGCCAGTTCCTCCCAAAAGCGATTGAGCGCAACGTAGGCCTGATCGCCATGAAGCCGCTCGCTTCCGGTTCCATCGTCCAGCTGGACCCTCGGGCCAGAGCAGGCGCCAAGCCGGAATTCGCGCAACTCCAACTCTGGCAAACCCGCAACCGGCCCATTCTCCCCGCCGCGATCGCTGAACTGACGAAGAGCCTCGACCGGCTCCCGGATGACACTCTCTGCATGGCCGCCATGCGCTTTGTATACTCCAAGCGCTTCATCGCAACAGCCATCGCCGGTATGTTCGACGACCAGTATCTGGTTGACAATTGCCAGGCGCTCGTCAGCTATCGAGACCACGGTGCGGAGGAGAGGGCCGCACTGGACTCGGCCGCCCGGGTCGCAAGCCTGTCCCAGTCGGACTGGCTTCCTGACGATTATCGCTGGCTCGACCGGGAGTGGAGCGCATGAAACCCGCGATACTGGCAATTGTCCTTCCTTGGCTGGCCCTGGCATGGCAGGATTCCGACAAACAACTCAAGGATGCCGGCGTGTGCGCCCGCTGCCATGTCATCTCCGTGGTGGAGTGGGGTGTCGCCCGTCATTGGAAGAGCGGGACAAACTGCGTTGCCTGCCACGGCGTCAGTGAAGGGCACGTGATTGACGAGCGGAACAACGTCAAGCCCGACCGATTTCCGCACGCGGCGGCGATTGCCGGACTCTGCCTGGATTGCCACAAGGACGGCTGCCCCAAGTCCGGGCAAAAGGCCTCTTGCGAGAACTGCCACCACGTTCACGCACTGGTCAACCCGAACGCCCCACCCCCGCCTGCCGCGCCGCCCGCGCCCTCCATCGCTGCCTCCACTCAGCGCCGCGATCCGGTTGCAGGGCTTCCCAGTGAAACCATTGTCCCGGGTCTGAACCTGACAATGGTTCTCGTTCGCGGCGGAACTGTGGATCTTGGCTCGGACTCGATTCTCAATGCCCGGCCTGTTCACACCGTGCGCGTCCAGCCACTTTACCTTTCCGCCCGCGAGCTCACGGAGGGTCAGTGGAAAGCCATCATGGGGCCTCGGCCGGGCGCGCCAACCGGCTCCAATCTGCCCGTGACCCAGGTCTCTTGGGAAGATGCTCAAGCCTTCCTGGCCAAGCTGAACGAATCTGTGCCCGGCGGGGGTTTCCGCCTGCCGACGGAAGCCGAATGGGAATTCGCGGCACGCGCAGGGGACACTTCCGGCGACGCGTTGGATCTAAAGGCGCCACGTCCTGCCGGCCAAGGCAAGCCGAACCCACTTGGACTGTTCGACATGCGCGGCAACGTTTGGGAATGGTGTTCCAGCCTCGATCGTGGCTATCCATACGACACCTCCGACGGCCGTGAATCCGCAATTACACCCGGGCTCCGAATTCTCCGAGGCGGAGGATTTGCTGACACTGCCAGCTGGATCACGGCTGCTACCCGTCACGCGGATCGGCCCGGCCGGCGGCTACCCTGGTACGGCCTCCGTATCGCCAGGAGCATTCCAGGGCAACCGGCGAAGTAGAACACAAACGTTCGCGGCCCATTTTGGCCTTGTACTGGGCTTCGGTGTGCGCAGCATCCTCCGCTCGCCCTATCGCACGATAGGCACCGCTGAGAGAGAGCAGAAGAGCCGGATCCTGAGGCGCGGCGGCCTCCAGATGGGGCAGTGCCTCGGCGGCGCGACCCAACTCCACCAACGCCCGGCCGAGCGCGCCTCGGGCGGCCAGCATTTGCGGTGCGGCAGACACGGCCCTCACGAGCAGAGGTAGCCCGGCCTCGGGACCCTCCGTCCGGACAAGGGTGTCCCCGCACTCGAATAGGATCTCTGGTTCGCCTGTCCATAGACAGAACTCGGCGGCGTGGTGAAATCAAGCACTTGCGGCTTCCGGACCCCGCCCCGGCGAAGGCCACGTTACAGCATGCTGCAAATGTGAATTCGTGCCCGAACTCATCCTCGCCCTGCTCGCCGCAGCCCGTGTCTTGTTTCGGAGCCGCCGCGATACCGCCATTGAAATCCTCGCGCTCCGGCAGCAGGTCGCGGTTCTCAAGCGTAAACGGGCGTTTTGCGGGTGCTATTCGGGCAAACTGGAGTCACCGTGGTGAGCATCGAACCAATTCCCGTGGAAATTGATCGCGAGGATGACGGACGAATACTCGCGTCCGTCCCTGACCTTCCCGGCGTGATGGCCTACGGCAACACCGAAATTGAGGCGGTCCGGAAGGTGAAGACTATCGCTCTCCAGGTGCTCGCGGACATGATCGAGAGTGGCGAGGAGGTTCCGGAGCCACTCCGGGTCCTGTTCGCGGCGTAAGCGCTTAGAGCGCAGCCAAGGCAAAACGCGTCTACGCGGCCTTGCTACGTCTGGGCTGGACAGAAGGTTGGATTGGCTTGGGCCGGCCGCGCCGGGCCCGCGGTCTGCTTCGCCGCCGGGAGCGGTTCCCATCTGGCTTTCGCGATCGGTATCAGGGCTTGGGCGCTCCTGCGCCTATCCCGATCAAGGGCCTGCCAATTAGCGGAGCACGGCGGTTGGCTTCTCTTCGCCTGTCAGACCCCAGCCCGGCCAGGCGGGATCGGCATTCGGATTCTTCCGGGGCATGATGGCACCGCTCCGTTTCAACCAGGCTTCCAGGGTCGCCGCGAGCCGCTTCGCTATCTTCGGCTCCTTCTCTACCAGGTTCCGGGTCTCTGACTCGTCCTGGCGCAGGTTGAACAGCTCCCTCCTGCCGTCCTTGTGGAAGTGGATCAATTTCCAGTCCCCTTCGCGGATGGCGCTGCCGGGCTCGCCGCCCTGGTTGGAGTAGTGCGGATAGTGCCAGAACAGCGGGCGCGGCTTCAGCTTGCCGCCGCTCAATAGCGGCAACAGGCTGACCCCGTCCACGTCCCCCGGCTGGACCCTGGCGGCATCGCAGAAAGTGGGATAGAAGTCCACGCTCGAAACGGGCGTGCCGATCACAGAGCCAGGCTTCAGCACCCCCGGGTAGCGCACGATCAGCGGCTCGCGGATCCCGCCCTCATAGAGATGGCCCTTGCCGGCCCGCAGCGGAGCGTTGCCGGTGACCGGCTGCTGGGCCTTGCCCTCATAGCGAAGGCCGCCGTTGTCGGAGAAGAACATCACCATGGTGCGGTCCGCTACACCGGCGCGGTCGATGGCGGTCAGCACCTGGCCCACGCTCTCGTCGAGGCTCTCCACCATGGCTGCATAGACGGGGTTGTAGCGCCCCTGCGCCTTGTCCTTGTGGCGCGCGATGTCGGCGTCCCGTCCGCCCAGCGGAATGTGCACGGTGTAGTGGGGCAGATAGACCAGGAACGGATTGGCCTTGTTCTGCTCGATGAAGCCGGCGGCGGCCTGCGTCAGCTTCTCAGTGAGGAACTCGCCCGGGCCGGCCTTGAGGTTCGGGAGTTCGAAGGGTCCGATGTACGGCTTTGGACTGCGCGGCGGGCTGCCGGTGCTGTTGCCGCCGATGTTGACGTCGAAGCCCTGGTCCGCCGGGGCGAAGCCTTCCCCGCCCAGATGCCACTTGCCGATGCTGGCGCTGCGATAGCCCGCCTGTTTGAGGCGCTCGGCAATAGTGGTTTCGGAGAGCTTCAGTTCCGTGGCCGTGCGCGGCGTGATGATGGGGCCATTTTCATGAGAAGGACGCCCGGCGATCCAGTCTGTCACGCCGGTGCGCACCGGATATTTCCCCGTCATGATGCTGGCCCGTGTGGGCGAGCAGACCGGGCAGGCCGCATAGGCGTTGGTGAAGCGCGCACCCTCGGTCGCCAGCCGGTCCAGGTTGGGCGTGGAGAAGTACGGGTTTCCGTAGCAGGCCAAGTCCCGCCAGCCGAAATCGTCGGCCAGGATGAAGACGAAGTTGGTTTTCGCCGCGGCCAGCGCCC
Source organism: Bryobacterales bacterium (assembly GCA_038327695.1). Classification (GTDB taxonomy): domain Bacteria; phylum Acidobacteriota; class Terriglobia; order Bryobacterales; family Bryobacteraceae; genus Paludibaculum. The sequence continues at coordinate 214 of JBBQLF010000028.1, read as the reverse complement.
GAGCCGAAAGGGCTCCTCCAGCCAACCCTCCAATAAATTGCCGTCTCTGCATGGTGCCTCTCAGTAGATCAGTTTCAAACCGAAGTGAATGTATGGCGGGAAGCCGGATATCGCGGTGATCTTCCCGAACAGTGAGTTGGTTGGCGCTGTTTTGGGCGCCGCCAGATTGGGTGGTTCCTGGCGTTCATGAACTCCGTCCTGCTTGGCAGGTGGA
>JBBQLF010000027.1:0-16211 GCA_038327695.1 Bryobacterales bacterium | reverse complement strand
CCCAGGATTTGCCGCATGATGCCAGCCCAAGCTATTTCAGTCCCGGCGCTGACTGCAGCGCGCCTCAGTAGGCACCTCTCACTGGTGACAGCCGGCTGCAAGTAATTGCCGTTTTGGCCGAGTCTAATTGTCGCCGAACAGAGTGAGTCATCCACTGCCCAGTTACCGTCATAAACTGACGGAACTGGTCCTCGCACCTGTAGTGGGCTTACCTCTCCGGTTTTCTCCGGCTTTTCTCCCTCCAATCATCACTCCGGCCGGCAGGATTGTTGCACTCCCCGGGGGCAGAACGTCATCTATGTGTGCAGGTGAGTGCTAAAACATGGCAAAAATGACGCTTTTCAGACAGTTTTCGGTGCTTTTTTTGGCAGTTTTGAGCGGTGTAGGGGCCTTGCCGGCGGCCGAAAAGGGGGTATTCCCCGAGCCGGCCACCGACGTCAAGCCCGAAACCGGTAAGCAGACCGCGGTCTTCGCCGGCGGGTGCTTCTGGTGCACGGAGGCGGTATTCGAAATCGTGGACGGGGTGGAAGACGTGATTTCCGGTTATGCCGGAGGCACCAAGGAGACAGCCAAATACGACATCGTCTCCACGGGACGGAGTGGGCACGCCGAGGCGGTGCTGATCACCTATGATCCGGCCAAGACGTCGTACGGACAACTGCTGAAGATCTTCTTCAGCGTGGCGCACGATCCGACGACGCTGAACCGGCAGGGGCCCGACTCCGGACCGCAGTACCGGAGCGCGGTGTTCTACCTCAATGTGGAGCAGAAACGGGTGACGGAGGCCTACATCCGGCAGATCAACGAGGCCAAGGCTCTGCGCGGCGCCATCGTGACGCAAGTGGCCCCGCTCGAAAAATTCTACACGGCCGAGGGCTACCACCAGGACTATGCGGTGCAGAACCGGGCCAACCCCTATATCGTCAACGTCTCAGATCCGAAGGTGGAGAAGTTGAAGAAGATGTATCCGGGGTGCGTGCGCAAGCGCAAGTGAGGCGGGCGGAAAAAGAAAACGGCCCGGGCCACCGCGATTGACGGCGGCCCGGGCCTGAGACTCCGGTTAGAAGTAGAACTTGGCGCCGAGCACAGCGCGGCGCGCGTCCAGGGTGGATGTGTACTGTCCGAAGGTGCCGCTGACCTGCTTGCCGGCCGCATCAAAGCGGGCGGTGCCATCGACGCCTTGGAAGCTGGCGTGGTTGAAGAAGTTGTAGAACTCGAAGCGGAACTGGAGGCGGTAACGCCCGTCCGTGGTGATTGGAATGTTTTTGTAGAACGAAACGTCAAAGACGTTGGTCCCGGGGCCGCGATAGACGTCCTTGGGGGCATTGCCGATGCCAAACTCTTCCTTGGTGGGTGGGGCAAAAACGCCGGTGTTGAAGTGGCGCAGTTCGGTCCGTTCGCTCTTGGGCAGGATGGGATTGGAGAGGACGTTGATGCGGCTGTCCACGCCGGCGCCGCCGCCGCCGACGAGGTCGACCGCGTTGACGAGCGAGTAGCCGACGCCCGCCGGGGAGCCGCTGATGAGAGACGTCACGCCGGCGATGTCCCAATTGTCGAAGACCCATTTGGCGACGGGGTTGTCCCACACCTTGCTGAGTTTGGGGATGGAATAGGCGTAGTTGACGACGAAGTTGTGGGTGCGGTCGAAGTTGCCCTTGCCGTAGTTTCTCATCCGGAAGTTGAGGAAGGGGTTGACGGCGTCGTTGTTGCCGTTGACGACGTTCATCGACTTGGACCAAGTCCAGGAGAGGCCGAACATGACGCCCTTGGAGAAGCGCTTGTTCAACTGGGTTTGCATGGAGTGGTAGTTGGAAGACGACGACATCTCGATGTACTGGATGTCGGCGTAGCCGGGCAGGGTGCGGAGGAAGTTATCGGGCAGGGGCGTATTGCCGGTGGTGGGGTCGAGGCTGCTGGCCTTGAAGCGTGCGCCGTAGGGGATGGCGTTGAGGCTGCGGCGCTGGAGGAGATTGCGGCCGACGCTGCCGACGTAGGCGACATCGAGGACGCTGCCCCAACCGGCGTTCTGCTGAACGCCGAAGCTCCAGTTATAGACCTTGGGCGGGGTGTAGTCCTTTTCGATGGCGAACGTGCCGGGAGGCGACGTGCGGAAGGGGCTGCGCAGGAGGTCCGCCATTTGGACGTAGGTGGCGGTATTGGTGATGGTGTTGGGCGGTTGTTCGCGATGCTGGATGATCTGATCGTCGTTGAACCGGTCATAGAAGATGCCGGCGCCGCCGCGGAGAGCGGTCTTGCCGTTGCCGAAGACGTCATAGGCAAAACCGAGACGCGGGGCGATCTGGATGCCGGGCGTATTGACGAGCTTCTGGAAGACGACATTCATGCCCTGGAAGGGGGCAAAGGGACTGGTGGCGAACTGGCCGATGACGGCGGCGGGCAATTCCTGGCCGGTGACGGGATCGCGTGCCACGCGGGCGCCGGCAGCGTTGCGATAGGGCTGGATGAGTGGCGGCTGCTTGGTGCGGTCGTAGAGTTTGGAATCCCAGGAGGCGAGGTAGTCGTCGGCGCTCCAACTGGGCTGGATGTGGTACATGCGGACGCCGGCGTCGATGGTGAGGCGGCGGGAGACCTTCCAGGTGTCCTGGGCATACCACTCGACGTTGAGGTAGCGGGAGTGGCCGGAGGGGTGGTTGGTGGATTCAGAGTAGCTCTGGACAGTGCCGAGAATGGCGTTGGAGTAGGCGTAGTTGGTTTCGAGCGGATTGTTGACGTCGCGGTTGAAGTTGAAGGTGCCGTTGAAGGCCGAGCCACGCGCGGCGTTCCGGGTGGTCCGCTCGACGTACATGCCGAACTTCATGTTGTGCGCGCCGTGGATCCACGAGAAGTTGTCGTTGTAGTTCCAGATGTTGTTGGTGCCGAAGAAGGGATAGCGGTTTTCAATGTTTAGGACGCCCGCATTCGGAACGCCGCCAAAGTTGGCGTTGGGGATCAGGTTGTCCGGATTCGCCGCCGGATAGAACTGGGGCAGATTAAGGCCGATCTTGGAGCGCACGTTGCGGTCAAAACCCGCCTGATCGAGAGGGCCCACCAGTTGCTTGGCGCGGTTGATGCCGAAGGTGAACTCATTCACTTTGGCCGGGCTGAACGTGTGAATGAGAGTGGCGACGGAACCGACGGAGCGGATGTCGTAGATGATCGGCAGCTGAGGCCAACTGGAGCTGGCCAGAACGAAGTCGAACTGCCCCTTGAAGGCCTCGTAGTCCTGGATCCCGCGCCAGTAGAACTGGGTACGGGAGCCGATGTTCCAGTCGATGCGCAGCACGGAATCACGGCGCGGTTGATCGACCGTGGACTGAATCAGCGCGTTGTAGGAGCGCGCCGGGTCAACAGCGTTGTTCAGCGGCAGGATGTTCATCAGCGCCTGGCCGTTCTTGTCGATCCGGTTGGCGGGGATGATGTTCCCGGCGAAGGGGGCGCGGTTGTTGAGGGGATCCCAGATGGGGATGAGTGTGCCGCCCTGGTCGCGGGTCTGCGAGAAGTCGCCCTGGCGCTCGATGGCCGTGGGGAAGGTGCGGCGCACCAGATTGGTGGGGTACTTGCGCGGCAGGAACTCCTGGGACCAGAAGAAGAAGAGCTTATCGCGGTTCTTGTTGAACTTGCCCATGGTGACCGGGCCGCCCACGAAGTAGCCGGGGTAGTTGAAGCGGTACTGCGGCCGCTTGAGCCCATCGCGATTGCGGAAGAATTCGTTGGCGTTGAAGGCCTCGTTGCGGACGAAGTAGTAGGCGCCGCCGTGGAAGTCCTTGGTGCCGCTCTTGATGACGGTGTTGATGGTGCCGCCCGAGGAGCGGCCGTATTCGGCCTGGTAGTTGGTGAGCAGAACTTTGATTTCAGCCACGGCGTCGATAGACGGGGCCAGATAGGGGCCGGTCATGGAACCGGTGTCCAGCGATGAGACGCCATCGAGCGTGAGGTTGATGGTGCCGGTCCGGCCGCCGTTGATGGAGACGCTGGAGAGGTTGTTCCATCCGGGGGCGTTTCGATTCTGAGTGTCGACGATGCCGGGCAGCAGTTTGAGCAGGCCGAGGTAGTCGCGGCCTTTCAGAGGAATATTCTGCGTCTGCTCGGAGGAGATTACGCCGCTGCGTTCGGCGGATTGAGTCTGGAGGCGGGCGACCTCGGCTTTCACTTCAACGGTCTGGGTGATTTCTCCCAGATCGAGGGCCACTGTCTTGAGAACGAGACGCTCGGACGAGTTGAGGGCGAAATCGGATTGCTCATACTTCTTGAAGCCCTTGGCTGAGACGGACAGTTTGAATGTGCCCGGGAGAATCTGGGTAAAGACGAAATCGCCGTTGGACTCTGACTTGGCCAGGCGGGTCTGGCTGGTGGCGACATTGGTGAGAGTGACATCGGCGCCAGGGATGGCAGCGCCTGACTGATCCGTGACGGTGCCTGTGATCGAACCGGTAAGGCCTTGCGCATTGGCAAACCCAGCCAGGCAAATCGCGAGCACTAGATACCTGAAAGCGATTTTCACGAGTGGTACTCCTTCTGTGCAACCGACAATACCACGTCTTCCATACGAAAGAAATACGAAAGAAATGGTCAGGCAGAGGCTGCCTCAGGCAGCTAAGATAAGGGCATGGCGGTGCGCAGAATCTTACAGATGGGCGATCCCGAATTGCGGGCGGTTTCCACCCGCGTTGCCGACCCCAGCAACGTGATGGGGCTGCTGGAGGATCTGAGCGACACGCTGGCGGAGTTCCGCCGGACTCACGGGTTCGGACGGGGCATCAGCGCCGTCCAGATCGGCGTGGCCCGCCGCGTGATCTTCCTGCGGGTCGAAGGAATCACTTACGAGCTCCTAAACCCGGAGTACCTGGAGAAGAGCGACGAGACGTTTGAGCTTTGGGACGATTGTTTTTCGCTTCCGAATCTGATGGTGCGCCTGCGCCGCCATGTCTCCGTCCGTCTTCGGCATCAAACCCGGTCTGGCGAATGGGCTGAACTGGTGGCCCGGGATGGGCTCTCGGAGTTGGTCCAGCACGAAATGGACCATTTGGATGGAGTGTTGGCCGTGGACCGGGCGGAATCCCCGCTGTGCTTCTCGACGCGGGACGAGTTTCTTCGTGCCGGCATGGGCATCCAGGACTATTCCGGGTCAGGATTCGGACAAGCTGGAGCGACTGCCCAAAAATAAGCCCCATTCGCAGAACAACATAAGGTAAAATTCTCCCGTGAGATTCCATGCACAGGAAGAGCCGGACAGCCGATCAAGTAAGTGTATGCTAGAACGGCGGTCCGAACCGAGAATGATGTGTGCGGATCTGGTGGACGTCCGCTGGAGGGATAAGTCTGGCCGCAGCCGCAGAACTGTGGCTAACCTGGAGGACATCTCATTGACTGGCGTTTGCCTGCAGGTGGACGTTCAGGTTCCGCTCACCACGACTGTGCGGATCTCCTATCCCGAGGGCGAATTTCTGGGCGTGGTGAAGTATTGCCAGTTCAAGGAGATCGGCTACTACCTCGGCATCCAGTTCGAGGACGGCTACAGATGGTCCAGGGCGAGATTCAAGCCCCAGCACCTTCTGGACCCCCGGAAACTGCTCAAGCCGGTGCCGCAGCAGACGAAGAACGGAGCAGCGCGCCGGCCGGCCAACTAAGCGGCACAAGGCAGACGGCCCCGGGTTCAAGCGCGAAATCGCTCTCTGCCGGATTCAACTACTTGCAGAGCCGCGAGCGTCAGAGAGCGTTGCCGCTCCCCAAAACGGCGCGAAATCGCTCCGTTAAAGACGCGATTCCGTGGTGGGGTCGACGCGCTATCGCTCCCTTGAAGACGCGCTTGCGCTCCCTCACGGTCGCGGACCTTACGGGCGCGTTTTCATCGGATTTGGCGGCCCGCTCCGTTGAAGACGCGCTTGCGCTCCCTCACGGTCGCGGCTCTGGTACGGGCGCGTTTTCATCGGATTTGGCGGCCCGCAGGGCCATGGGGAACTCCCTCACGGTCGTGGCTCAGACACACGACGCTACTGCGCGTCTTCATCAACTTCGGCGGCCCAAAGGGCCATGCGGGACTCCCTGACGGATTCAGCTACTGGCAGAGCCGCGAGCGGCAGCGAGCGTTGCCGCTCCCCAAAACGGTTTAGCACCCGGCGGCCACACCGCAGTAGAGGCCGATGCGCGGGAGCGCTATCATGCGGGTTATGCACCGCGTCATCGCTCTGCTCCTTCTGTTCAACGCCGGCTGGGCTCAATCTGCCGAGGAATTACTGCGCTCTGCCAGCGAAACGGTCTCCACCGCATCACCCGGCGTGCAGGTGCCGGCGTTACTGAGCCTGGCGCAACTGTACGCCGGTTCAGACAAGAAGAAGACACTGGAGCTGCTGGAGCAGGCGTTCAGCGTGGCAGGCACCGCCGCCTTGCAGGCCCGCGTGGTGCGCATTGCAGCCGGAATCGATGTGGACAAAGCCATTGAGATGGCGCCCACCGTGCCGGTGCCGCAACGCACCGACGCGCTGGAGCGAATCGTGCTGGCCCTGGTGGAACAGAAACGCCTGGACCGCGCCGTGGAGGTACTGGAGCAGAGCGCCGGCCAGGGCGCCTACCCCTATCGCGCGGCGGACAATCTCATCTCCAAACTCGACGCCGAGGACCCGCGCCGCGCCTCTCTGTTCGCCTCGGCCACCGCTGCGCTCACTCCGGACGACCGCACCAATGACTACGCGCGGATGCTGGCCGGCCAGTGGCGCACGCTGCCTCGGCCCCTGGTGGACGGCGCCGTGGCGAAACTCGTCAGCCTCATTCTCGATCACAAGAGCGATACGGCCACAGTCAGCACGCTCTCGTCGTCTCTGGGTTCGGTGAGCTTCGACGACGACAAGGACTACCAGCTCTTCGACATCATGCACATCCTCCAGGCAGCGGACCCGAAGCGAGCGGCCGATTTGAAGGAGAAGCGCCCGGCACTGGACGCCGCGCTCAAGCGCTTCCCGGAGGGCCGCCTTTCGATGAAGACGTCGCCTTCCGGCGATATCAGCACCAACCGCAACACCACGGATCGGAAGGCGCCGGAAGATCCCACAGCGGCCGCCAGAATGCGAATCATGGCGCTCTCCCAGGCCAAGGCGCAGGAAGCGATGGAGCTCGCCAGGAAGGACCTGCAGCTTGGCGTCTCGCGAGCCGCGGAGGTGGCTGACCCCACGCTGAAGGCCAACGCCCTGGCTGATATCGCCGAGATGGCCGCGAGCAAGGATCCCGCGACGGCGAAGAGCGTCATCGGTCAGGCGATCACCGTGATGAAGGAGGTCAAAGACCCGGAGGCCACCGCCGGATTGTGGGCGACGGTGGCGGCCGCGGCAACCGAAGCCAAGGACGAAGAACTGGCCAGGAGCGCTATAGAAAAGGGACTGGCCGTCTGCGCCGAACTGTACAAACTCGACTCCAACGCGGATGATCCGAATGGGGCGCCGCGGGAATACTGGCCCTCCATGCAGCAACTTCGGAACCTTTTGCACAAGGCGGCGAAGGTGTATGGTACAGAGACGGCCACGTTGTTGGCCAAAGTGACGGATCCGGATTTGCAGCTCATGGGGCGGATCGAGATTGCGCGGTCGCTGATGGGCAAGCCGCTTGAGGATCTGCAGATCTGGGTCAACCGCGGAAACAAGGGGCGGGCGGCGTCGCTCCGCTAGCCATACAAAGGAGACGTTATGAATGAGATCGCTCGCCGTTCCTTCCTGACGCTGCCAGCCGCAGCATTGGCGGCGCAGAATAACAACCAGATGCCCACGCGGTTACTGGGCCGCACGGGCGTGCGCGTGTCTGTGCTGGGCGTCGGCGGACATCACATCGGCCGCCCGCGCGACGCCGCCGATGGCATTCGCATCATCCACGCCGCCATGGACGCCGGCATCAACTTCATGGACAACGCCTGGGACTACAACAACGGGCGCAGCGAGGAAGTGATGGGGCAGGCCCTGGAGATGGACGGCCGCCGCAAGAAGGCGTTTCTGATGACGAAGGTCTGCTCGCGCGAGTACGCCGAAGCAGTCAAGCAGTTGGACGAGAGTCTGAAGCGGCTCCGCACGGATTACCTGGATCTCTGGCAGTTCCACGAGTGCAACTACCACAACGATGCTGAATACGTCGTGGAGAAGGGCGCGCTGAAGGCCGCGCTGGAGGCGCGCAAGGCGGGCAAGGTCCGTTTCATTGGCTTCACGGGGCACAAGTCGCCGCGTATTCATTTGAAGATGCTGGCCGTGCCGTTTGAGTGGGACGCCTGCCAGATGCCCATCAACGTGATGGACGAACGCTTCGAGAGCTTCCGCCACGAGGTGATTCCGGTCTGTCAGAAGCGGAACATCGGCGTCATCGGCATGAAGGGCTGCGGTGGCGACGGTAAGATGATGACCAGCGGGGCGGTGACGGTGGAGGAGTGCTACCGCTACTTCCTCTCGCAGCCAGTGAGCGTTCAGGTGGTAGGGCTGGCGTCGATGGAGCACCTGGAAGGGGCGCTGCGCATGGCGCGCGGGTTCCAGCCCATGACCAAGGTGGAGCTGGACACGTTGCAGGCCCGCATCAAAGGCGTGCAGAGCGATGGGCGCTACGAACTGTTCAAGACCGCGAAGAACTTCGACGCCGGCTATCACCGCAAGCAGCACGGCTTTGAGTAATCTGGCGGAGAGGGGCTGATCACAATGTCCGATGAAATCGTGAACGGCAATCTGCGGAGTCTGTGCCCGGCGCCGGAGCCTTCCGCGCGCCGGGGCTTCATGGTCACAACGCTCACCGCCGGGTTCGCCCTGGCGGTCCAGCCGGTGAGCGCGCAAACGATCACCACCGATGCCGAAGGGCTGACCGCCGGCGAGGTGAAGATCCCGGCCGGGGGCGGAGAGATGCCCGCCTACCAGGCCATGCCGGCCAAGGGCGCCAGGTTTCCCATCGTGCTCGTCGTCCAGGAGATCTTCGGCGTGCATGAACACATCCGGGATATCTGCCGGCGTTTCGCCAAGCTGGGCTATCTGGCCGTCGCGCCGGATCTGTACGCGCGGCAGGGCCGTGTCGACAACCTCACCAACTTCGACGAGATCCGCAAGGTGGTGAGCCAGGTGCCCGACGCCCAGGTGATGGCTGACCTGGACGCCGCGCTGGCGTGGGCCGGCAAGAACAAGGGCGACGCGGCCAGAGCCGGCGTCACTGGCTTCTGCTGGGGCGGGCGCATCGTCTGGCTGTACGTCGCTCATCAGCCCGGGATGAAGGCGGGCGTGGCCTGGTATGGCGGCCTGATCGCCAAGCAGGCGTCCGAACTGCAACCCAAGTCGCCCATCGATGTGGTGGCGGAGTTGAAGGCTCCGGTGCTGGGCTTGTATGGGGAGGCCGATCAGGGCATTCCTGTCCCGACAATCGAACAGATGCGCGAGAAGCTGAAAGCGGCCGGCAAGACCGCCGAGATTGTCGTCTATCCGCAGGGCCCGCACGGGTTCCATGCCGACTACCGCCCCAGCTACCGGAAGGAGATGGCGGAGGACGGTTGGAAGCGCTTGCTGGACTGGTTCAGAAAGTACGGCGCCGCATGAGATAGTATCAATTCGATGAACCGCCGCAACTTCCTTCTCACTAGCGCCGTTGCCGGCGCGGCCCCACCAGTCCTGGCCCAGGACGCGCCTGGCCGCAAGGCTCGCCTCAAACCGGCGCTCTGCGCCTACTCATTTCGCGAGGCTTTGGCCAAGAAGACGATGACTTACGACGACCTGATCCGCAAGTGCGTGGATTGGGACGTCGATGGCCTGGACACTACCGTCTACTGGTTTCCGTCCACCGACGCTGCCTGGCTGCTGAGCCTGAAGCGGTTGGCCTTCCGCATGGGCATCGAGATCTACTCCATTGCCGTGCGCACTGAGCTGACCAGGCCGGACCAGGCCTCGCGGGACAAGGAAGTGGCGGCGCTGAACAAGTGGATCGACGTGGCGGCCCTGCTCGGCGCGGGCCACATCCGCGTCTTTGGCGGGATGGTGCCGAAGACGGCTACTGAGGAGCAGGCCGTGCCGTGGGTTGTGGAGTGTCTGCAACGGAGCGCCGAAGTGGCGGCGCAGAAGGGCGTGATGCTGGGCCTGGAAAACCACGGAGGAATCTGCACGCGCGCCACACGCATCATCGAGATGGTGGACAAGGTGAACTCCCCGTGGGTCGGCATCAACCTCGACACCGGCAATTTCCCCACTGAGGCGTTTCAGCAGATGGCGCTGTGTGTGCCCAAAGCCGTCAACGTCCAGGTCAAGTCTGAGATGACCTACGACGATGGCAAGCGCGGCCCGCAGGATTGGGATCGCGTGGTGAAGCTCATTGCCGCCGGCGGCTACAAGGGCTACCTCTCTCTGGAGTATGAGGCGAAGGAGCCCGCGGCCACCGCCGTGCCGCGCGGCCTGGCGGAGTTGGGCGCCCTTTGCCGGAAGTATTCGGCGTAGCCTGAACGCTCGTCCATGGTGAGCGTCCAGATTTTCGGTGTAAAGAATTCGCAAGACACGCGGGCGGCGGAGCGGTTCTTCAAGGAGCGCCGGGCGGAGATCCACATGGTGGATCTGCAGCAGAGACCGATGGCTGCTGGTGAGATCAGACGCTTCCTCGATCGCTTCGGTCTGGCGGGCCTTCTCGATACGGAGGGCAAGGCCTACGTAGACGCCGGCCTGAAGTACATCAAACATTCTGAGGCCGGGATGTTGCAGCGCGTGGAGCAGAACCCCAGACTCCTGCGCCTCCCTCTGGTGCGCAGCGGCAAGCTGCTCAGCGTGGGCCGGGACGAGGAAACCTGGAAGGCCATGATGGCCGCGCAGCCTCGCTGAAAAAAAAGCGGCGACCACGTAGGGCCGCCGGCATAGAGAAGAATGATTCGAATCTATCGCAGGTCTGGTTGCGGAGTCAATACTCCTGGATGACGATCTGAACGGAGTTAGCGATACTGGTGGTTTGAAGCTGTTTCTCTACTTCATCGGCAAGGCCCGGGACGCTCACGCCAATGGCATGGCGCAGGAGTTCGTGAAGCGCACCTCCCGCTACATGGCCTGCGAAATGCGCGAGATCCAGCCCGCCCGGTTCGATCTCTTTACCCGCCATGCGTCCGCGCGAAAGGTCCTGCTCGATCCGGCGGGCAAAGCGATGACCTCGGAGGCGTTTGCCGCCCTGGTAGGCCAGTCCGAACTGGAGGCCCGCGACCTGGTGTTTCTCATCGGTGGCCACGACGGGTTGCCCGCGCCCTGGCGGCCCAGGGCCGATCTCCTGCTCTCGCTCTCCCACATGACCATGCCCCACGAACTGGCCAGGGCTGTGCTTGCCGAGCAGATCTACCGCGCGCTGACGATGCTCAGGGGGCATCCGTATCCGCGATGAAACGGCTGTTCGCAGTGGCGCTGCTGGCCGCCTTAACCGCCCGCGCCGATCACAGACTGAGCCTGAAGGAAATCAGTACACCCGCGCCGATGCCCCGCGGTAGCCTTCTGGTGATCGGCTTTCTCGGCGCCTGGGAGGATTGGGATAACGAAAAGCGCAGCGTGCGGAAGCTCGCGCTGGCACTCCGGGCGCGCCAATTGCCCGGGGTCTTTGTCGAAACCGCCGGCAACCATGACCGCCGCACGGTGTTGAAGTTCATCCGCCGGGCCCTGGATCAGAACCGCGACAAGAAGCTGGATGCGGACGAAAAGCGGAGCGTCTCCGTCATCTGCTACGGACAGAGCTTTGGCGGGGCGGCGTGTGTGAAGTTGGCGCGCGACCTGGACAAGTTGGGCGTTGCCGTGCGCCTGACGGTCCAGATCGACAGCGTAGGCCGCAACGACGATTGGATCCCGCCCAATGTCTCCCGCGCGTTGAACCTGTACCAGCGCGATCCAGGGCCGGTGTGGGGCGAGAACGACATCAAAGCCGTAGACCCGTCGCGGACGACGATTCTGGGCAACCTCCGGTTCTTCTACTTCTTTCGTAGAGTGGACATGAGCGACTATCCGCGGGCGGCGCGGCGGATGTGATTGGCGCACTGGAAGATGGACAACGATCCGCTGGTGTGGGCGCCGGTGGAAGCCACCATTTTGGCGGAGATCGCCGCCTGGCAAGTGCAGCGGCTCATGCCGTAGAAATCGGGCAACCCACGCGGGAGGCCCTCACCGCCGGTGGCCGGTCAGCCAGGGGCCCGTGGGCTTTTGGCGCCGCCGCGGACGACGCGCTTCCTGCTCAGGAACTGGCCATTCGCGATGCGCTCTCCAACAGCTCCTGAGGCGTCACCGTGGCCGTCCCCAGCTTCCCTACCGCTACGCCGGAGGCGTGGTTGGCCAACTCAGCGGCTTCTTCCGGCGTGGCCCCTGCGGCCAGGCCCAACGTGAATACTGCGATGGCGGTGTCTCCGGCCCCGGAGACATCGTAGACCTCGCGCGCCCGGGTTGGCGTGTGATAGGGCGCGTGTCCGGCGCGGAACAGCTCCATGCCTTGTTCACCCATGGTGATCAACACCATCGCCGTGCCCCACTGCCGCAGCAGCGCCGCGCCGGCTGCCCCTGAATCGGCATCGTCGCCGAGCCCAGCGGCCGCCCGAGCCTCTTTCAGATTGGGCTTCACCGCCGTTACGCCCATCCACTGGAGGGGGTTCCGAGGGCTCGGATCCACCGCCACGATGCGCCCCAGGCGCGCCGCTCCCGCACCCAGGGCGGACACAAATTCCTGGGTCAGAAAGCCTTTGGCGTAGTCTGACAGGATCACCGCGTCCAATTCGGGCAGCATCTCTTCCAACCGTCTGAGCAGCGCCGCGGTCTGCGCCGCGGTGGGCGTCATGTTCGACTCCCGGTCAATCCGCACTACCTGCTGATGCCGGGCCACGACGCGGGTCTTGAGGATAGTCCGGCGCTCTCCGTCCCTCACGATGCCGCTCACATCCATGCCCGCCTCGCGCAGAAGGCGCTCCAGCATCTCGCCCGCTTCATCGGCGCCGCGGAGGCCCATCACCCGGACACCGCTCGAAAACTCAGCCAGGTTGCGCGCCACGTTGGCGGCCCCGCCGGCGTAGAAAGACTGGCCGGTCACTTCCACCACCGGCACCGGCGCCTCCGGCGAGATGCGCTTGACGTTGCCCCAGAGAAACTCGTCCAACATCAGGTCGCCCGCCACCAGCACCCGAAGTCCGCCGAAGCGATTCAATAGCTCCTGGGTGCGCGCGGCGGTCAGCATGACGGGGATACCCTCAGCCGAGCAACTCGGCCGGACTCTCGATCCAGTAATCCGGCTGATGCGCGCGCATCGCGTCCTGATCACCATAGCCCCACGCCACGGCGCACGTGCGGACGCCCGCCCGGCGTCCGGCTTCCATGTCCGGCGACGCATCGCCGATCATCAGGCACTCGCCGGGCTCTACGCCAAGCAGTTCCAGAGAGCGGAAGATCACGTTCGGTTCCGGCTTGGAGGGAAATCCGTCCGTGCCTTGCACGTGGTCAAAGTGGGACGCCAGTCCGAACTGGCTGAGGATGGCCCGTGCCGTTTCGCTGCTCTTTGTCGTCGCCGTCGACTTCAGTCCGCCCAGCCCTTCCAGCATGGCAGGCACGCCGTCGTAGACTCGCGTCGTCGCATGGCCCCGTCCCAGGTAAATCTGCCGGTAGCGCGCCAGCAAAGCTGTGTTTTGTTCGGCCGTATAGTGGGGCAGAACCTCCTGGAACATGTCGAACAAGTGAAAACCGACAAAGCTGCGGAGGTACGTCTCGTTCAGCCCGGTGACGCCCACCTCCCCTAACGCGTCGCGGACGGCGCCGCATATATCTGAAGCCGAGTCCAGTAGCGTGCCGTCCACGTCGAACAGATAGAGTTTGAAAGTAGGGATCACGCCGGCTGGGGCCGCTCCCCTTCAATGAATCCAGGGTTGCTGCGACGCGGTTCCGGCCGGATCACCTGCTGCGGATCCAGTTCGTCCGGTGCGCCACTCTCCACTGCGGACACCGTGGACACTCCGCGGCCTTCCAGGATCTTCTTCACTTCCTCGCCGTCGATGGTCTCTTTTTCGAGCAGCGCCGCGACAATCCCCTCCAGCGCCCAGGTGTGCTCATCCACCAGTTCGCCGGCCCGCTTGTCGGCAAGCTCCACCATGCGGCGGACCTCGTCGTCGATGCGGATCGCCGTCGCCTCGCTGTAGTCCCGGTGCTGCGCAATCTCGCGGCCGAGGAAGATCTGCTCGTCCTTCTTGCCGTAGCTCAGCGGCCCCAGGTTGCTCATCCCGTAGTCGCAAACCATGGCCCGGGCAAGCTCCGTCGCCTGTTCGATGTCGTTCCGGGCGCCGGTGGAAAGCTGGTGCGTGTACTTGGATTCACCCAGCCGCCCCGCCATGGCGACACAGAGCCGGGCTTCCATTTGAGGCTTGGTCCGGTTCAATACGTCGCCCGCGGGCAATTGCATCGTGATGCCGAGCGCCCGCCCGCGCGGTATGATCGAAACCTTGTGCAGCGGGTCGGCATCCTTCATCAGCACCGCGATCAACGCATGGCCCGCCTCGTGGTAAGCGGTCACCTTCTTGTCTTCCTCGGTCAGGATCATGGAGCGCCGCTCGGCGCCCATCATCACCTTATCCTTGGCGTGCTCAAAGTCCACCATCGTGACCACTTTGCGGGCCTGGCGCGCAGCCAGCAGCGCCGCTTCGTTCACCAGGTTCGCCAAGTCCGCGCCCGCAAACCCGGGCGTGCCGCGGGCGATTACTGACAGTTGCACGTCGTCCGAAAGCGGCGTCTTCTTGGTGTGCACGCGGAGAATCATCTCGCGGCCCTTCACGTCCGGCAGGCTCACCACCACGCGCCGGTCAAACCGGCCGGGCCGCAGTAGAGCCGGGTCCAGCACATCCGGGCGGTTGGTCGCCGCCACCAGGATCACGCCCTCGTTGGACTCAAATCCGTCCATCTCCACCAGCAATTGATTCAGCGTCTGCTCGCGTTCATCGTGGCCACCGCCCAGGCCGGCTCCGCGATGGCGCCCCACCGCGTCAATCTCGTCGATGAAGACGATACACGGCGCGTTCTTCTTGCCCTGCTCAAACAGATCGCGCACGCGGCTGGCGCCGACGCCCACGAACATCTCCACGAAATCCGACCCGGAAATGGAGAAAAACGGCACGTTGCCTTCGCCGGCGATCGCCCGCGCCAGCAGCGTCTTGCCCGTACCCGGGGGGCCCATCAGCAGTACGCCCTTCGGAATGCGCCCGCCCAGCTTCTGGAACTTCTGCGGTTCCCGCAGGAACTCGATGATCTCCTGCAGCTCTTCCTTGGCCTCTTCCACGCCGGCTACGTCTTTGAACGTCACCTTCTTCTGCTGGGAACTCTGCATCCGCGCCCGGCTCTTGCCAAAGCTCAAGGCCTTGTTGCCGCCGCTCTGCATCTGCCGCATCATGAATATCCAGAACGCCAGCAACAGCACGAACGGAACCGCGTTGATCAGAATGGTCACCCAACTGCTGGAACTGGAGTCCTTGATCCGAACCACGACGTTCTTCTCTCGCAACAGGTCGTACGTTTTGTCGTAGCCCGGCGGGATTGTGGTCCGCAGCTCAGCCTTGTCTTCCATCGTTCCGTGCACCTCAGTGCCGCCAATGGTGACTTCTTTCACGCGCCCGGCCTCCACCTGCTTCCAAAAGTCAGTGAAGGACAGGTCCGCGACGTTCCGGGAGTTGTTCGTCTTGACCACCGTCCAAAGGAGGATGGCGACACAGACCAGAACCACCCAGAAAATTGCCGTCTTTACGTTTGAGTTCATTCCCTCTCCCGCGTAAGGCCAATCGGATTCGCCGATTGTCTCGCTGACTATACAGACGCACTCCAAAGCCGTTTTGATTCACTCGCCCTGATCCCAAACCTCAACCACGTGCCGGGAATCCGGCCCGGCCAGCGCCCATTGAGCCACGCCGAACCGTCTGGACCACACAATCCGGTCTTCACTCAGAACAATCGGCCAATTGAGGCGTTCCCAGGAGGGGACTCTGGCCCGCTGGAACAACTCTTTCAGCTTGACGGGCCGCGCTGCCCCCGCCGGCTGATAGGCATCACCCGGCTGCCTTGGCCTGCAATGCCATGGCGCAGGCGCCTTTTCGGCGTCAATCTGGTGACTGTCTCCATTATATGCACTTTCCTCGACTGACACCGGAGCCTCCGAGCGCCGCGCAAAGGCACTTTCCGCCTTCGCCACCCGCAACTGGCCGAATGACCGCCAGACCTCTCCCCCGCCGAGCACCACTTTGCCATGCC
>JBBQLF010000026.1:0-16597 GCA_038327695.1 Bryobacterales bacterium | reverse complement strand
AGTGGCATCAGGGCGAAGAGATCGCGAGCCCTGGCGGGGTCGCGCAGCAGCATCAGGCGGACGGCCGTGGATTGGAGGGAAAGGCGGTCCAGTCCTTGCTGGGTGGCGCGTACGAGCAGATAGTCGGGGTCTTCCGTGATGGCGCTGCCGGGCATCTCCAAGGGGAGATCGCGCTGGGCGCTTGCAGCGAGATGGAAACACTCTTCGATGATGGCCTTCTCGCCGGCGCGGCCCTTGGTTTTGCCTTGCTCGACGAGGGTCAGGAGGCCTCGGGCCTGGAGTTCGATGGGGGCGCTGCGGAAACGCTGGATGAGGTCGCTGAGCTCGTCCGCTCCACTCGCCACCGGGCAGAGCGTAACAGCGGCGGCGAGGTAGCTTAGCCAGCGCATTACGAAACCTCCCAACCTCCATCCACGCCGAGGATCTGGCCAGTGATCATCTGCGCGCTGGGGCCGAGAAGAAAGACCGCGGCGCGCGCGATGTCATCAGGATCGAGCAGCGAGCCGGCCAGCGGCTGCTTGGTCTTCATCAGCTCCAGAATGCGCTCGTCGGTCTGAGCGCGCAGGCTCATAGGCGTGCGCACCAGGCCCGGGGCGATGGCGTTGACCCGGATGCCATGGGGCGCGTAGTAGGCCGCCATGGAGCGGGTCATCGCAATCGCGGCGCCCTTGGCGGCGGCGTAGGCGTGGGTGGCGAAGTTCTTGGGCTCGGGCGAGTAGGCGGTGACCGTGGCCATGTTGAGAATGGCGCCGCGCTCGCGGACCATCATGCGGCGCAGCACGGTGCGTGACACCAGGAACATCGTCTTGAGGTTGACGTCCAAGGTGCGCTGCCAGCCTTCGTCGCTGATCAGGTGGAGCGGGCCGTCACCGAACTGGCGGCCACTGGCGCCGGCTACGTTGAACAGCGCGTCGATGGGGCCGAGTTCGGAGATGCAACGGGCGACGGCGGTTTCGGCTGCGGCGGTGACGGAGAGATCCCCGGTGTAATAGCCGCCACCGCATTCGGCGGCGAGCTGGCGATTGTCGTCTTGGTTCAAGCCGCAGACAAAGACCTTGGCGCCGTAAACTGCGGCGAGCCGGGCGGTGGCGGCGCCGATGCCGCTGGAGCCGGTGATGAGCCAGACCTGATCGTCGAGAACCACGTTAGTATTTCACCCGAATCCACTTCTTCGATTTCATGGACTGGTAGCCGGCGTCGAGAATGCAGTTGACGGCGTACCCGTCCTCATAGGTTTCCCTCGGCGTCACGCCGTCGCGCACGCATTCGACGAAGTGTTTCATCTCGGCCTGATAACCGTACGCGAAAGCCTCTTCGGGCAGCGGGCGGGTCCAGCCGAAGTCGATGTCGGCCTTTTCCACGACGTAGCCGGAGGACTGCGAGACGAAGGTGCGGATGGGCGTGTCGCGCGTGACGTCCGTGAAGACGGAACCTTCGCTGCCGTGGACCTCGTTACGCAGATCGAGACCGCCCTTGGTGGTCCAGCTCAGCTCGCAGTGGGCGATGCCGCCGGAGCTGAACTTGAGGGCGAGCAAAGCGTTGTCCTCGCCTTCGGTCTTGTCGTGGTGCACAAGCGTGGCGCCCCAGGCCATCACCTCCACCACCTTGTCTGGCTTGCCGTAGAAGTAGCGCGCCGCCTCGATGCAGTGGCAGCCGAGATCGTTCATCGCGCCACCGCCCGTCTTTTCGATATCCCAGAAGTGCGGGGCGTGCGGACCGGAGTGCGACTCGCGCGAGCGGACCCACAGCACACGGCCGATGCCGCCGCTCTCGATCACAGCGCGCGCCTTCACCACTGCGGGTGCGAACACTTCCGTTTCCGCGTAGCCGTGCATCTTGCCGGACTTTTTGGCGGCCTTCAGCATCGTCTTGGCTTCCTCCCGCTGGCGGCCAAGCGGCTTGGTGCAGACCTGATTGCGCTTGAGCTGCGAGAGCAGCACCGAGACGGGCATGTGCGCTTCGTTGGGCAGGGCGATGATGTAGAGATCGATGCCGTCGCGCTCGATCAGCGTGGCGAGATTGGCGCTGCTCTCGGGGATCTTCCACTGCTTGGCAAAGGCAGCGGCGCCTTCTGGATCGAGGCCGAAGTTGACCACCACTTCGTGGCCGTTGACGTTGTCGAGGCCCTGCATATAGAAGCCGGCGACGAAGCCGGAGCCGAGCATGGCGATGCGGACGGGTGGCGGCATGGTTGCGGGTCCTCGCTATTCGTAGAGATGGCGGAGGCTCTTGCGGTAGGCCTCGTAGAACTGCTCCAGCGCCTCAGTCGCGCTGGCATTGCCAATGAACTGATGGCTGGGGAGCATCACCGGCTTGTGGCCGCGCGCGACGAGCTTTTCGGCGGTCTCGCAGCGCAGCATATTCATGATCATGGCACCGGTGACGGTGGAGGTGGGGCCGGTCTTCCAATCGAGCCCCTCGATGCCGTGGACGCAGTCGCCGGGCGGGCATTGGTTGTCGATGATGACATCGGCGACGTCGATCAGCTTCTTGCCGGAGGAGTGGTTCGGCACGCTCTGGGCGCAGTGGGCCTTGGAGACAATGCCGATGACTGGCAGACCGCGCTGCTTGGCGCCCATCGCCATCTCCACGATGACGGGGCGGATGCCGGATGTGGAGATGACGATCATCGCATCGTGCGGGCCGAAGTGGAAGCCGCGCAGGATCTCCTCCGCGTAGCCCTCGTACTTCTCCAGGTAGAGCGGTGCGCGCAGACCGTTGGCGCCGACGATGTTGGCGTGGTTGGAAAGCGCCAGTTCCACCAGAGCCACAAAGCCGGCAAAGCAGCCCTGGCGCGGCGTCATCTCTTCGCACATCATGCGCGAATGGCCGTTGCCGAACAGGAAGACGAGGCCGCCGTGGGCGATGGAGTTCGCGCAGATTCCGGCGGCCTGTTCGATGGCCGGCAGTTCGGTTTCCTTGAGGCGCTGAACCAGTGCCAGCACCTTTTCGTAGTAGGCGAGCGCTCCGCTCAAAGTTGGTACCCCTCCCTATAGTTCGACGCTGATGGCCTGGTGGCCGGTGACCTTTTCGACCCGGCACACCGCGTATCCATTCTCGAAACGAAAAAGCAACGGTTTGTTTTGGGGCACCAGCAGCACCCGTTTCGGCGCGGCCCTAACCCGCACGCGGATTTCCTGATCCAGCACAAGCCCAGGCTCCTCAATGATATCGATGTCCGGCGCGCGGCGGGTCATCGGGTAGTGAAGCACATGAACGATGATACGGTGCTGAGCAGGCTGGTGCAGCGCGGTGACCTGCGCGGTGGACGGCAGATGGGGGGCCACGACGGCGGGTTGCGGGAGAAGCCGCTGGATGAGATCGCGCACGATCAGCTTGTAGGCGCCGGTGCCGTCGAGGGCGTAGGAGCGGAAAAAGGGATTGGCGATGTAGGCGACTTTGCCGCGCAGAGTGATGACGGGGCTCTCTGTGCGCTGGCCCATGGGCGTCTGCTTGTGCGAGCTGAAGTGCTCGGGCGAGCGGTCAAAGTAGGGGTGGCCGTAGGTGGCGAGTACCTCGGTGCCCGGGCCGGCGGCGATCAGGTGGCCGGGTTGATAGAGGAAGTACGGCGTGTCGTCGAGCGAGGGAAACGCGCCCGGTTTCGGCAGCAGATACTCGCCCTGGAAGGGCGCCTTGCCCTGGTAGCGGATGCCCAGCGGCTTCCAATAGAACCAGAACATCTTCGGGTCCAGCAGGCTGGCGGCGGAGGCGATGACCGCGCCGCCGGCGGCCACGAACGCGTCCAGCTTATCCAGCAGCGGCTTGGAGGGGCCGATCTCGTCGGGCAGAATGAGCAGCTTGTAAGCGAGGAAATCCTCGGCCAGATCAATTACGTTGAACTGCTGATGGAGTTCCACCAGCATGTTGGTGAAGCCCTGATCGGCCGGCGTGATCTTCTGGGTGGACTCGGTGTTGAACAGCGCCGTGGAGACAACGCCGATATCGGCGATGGCCTGCGTGCCGCGGGCGTAGGGCTCCAGGGCTTCGATCTTTTCATAGGTCTTGCCGATGCGCGCGTAGGTGACTTTGTCGAGCCGTCCGCGGGGATGGAGCTGATCACCGACGCAGCACTTGGCCCCATTGGCGACGAAGTTCAGGCATTCAAAATCGAGCGCCGCCTGGTTCTTCAGGCCGCCGAAATCGCCCCAGCTCTTATGGAAGCGGCCGGTCATGCCGACCAGGTCCTTGCCCAGCGTGCGCATGTAGCGGACACGCTGTTGAAAGTGGGTGTAGCCCCAGCCGCCGGATGGCAGCGATTCGATTTCGATGTGGGAGTAGTAGTCGAGCTCGTCGCGCACGCCAACCACCAGGCGGCTGTTGTAGAACGTGAGTCCCGCGGGGAAACCCTTGTGCACGACGGCGTTGAGGCGCTCTTCCACGCGCTTGGCGACCAGCTTGTTGTGGAGCTTGATCGAGGCTGGGTCGTCTTTCAAGTTAAGCCTGGCGCGGTCTGCGATGCACCACTGGCAGAAGCAGCCATCGGGGTTCTGCTTGAGGATGTCGAACCAGGCGCCATCCACTTTGTATTTGGCGATGATCTCGGAGTTTTCCTCGGCCACCTGATCCAGGTACGGCGTGTTCATGCAGAGCCAGGGCCAGGCGTCCGTGGGCGGGCCGCCGATGCGCTGGTGCTCGCGCGTGGTGGCCAGCCATTCGGGGTGGCGGCGGGAGGCGAGCACGTCCCATACGAGCGAGTAGTAGTAGATGACGTGGATGCCGTTGGCGCGGCAGGCCTCGATCATCCGGCCCAGCATGTCGATCTTCAGCGCGGGGTGGCGGGCGGCGATTTTCGTGTCGTAGTAGGCGTAACCGTGGTGGCACTTGGCGAAGACGTTGATCGAGTTGACGCGCGCTGCCTTCAGCGTGGCGGCGAACTCACGGGCGTCAAAATCGGCACCGACATCGTTGATGAGTTCGCTGGTGTGAAAGTCCAGGTGGACTTGGCGGAAGGGCAGCTCTTCCCTGCCCGGGGCCGCTGAGAACACGGGTGCGGCGATGCCGGCCGCGGCGGTGGTGATCAGAAATTCGCGGCGGTCCATGCTAAACGCTCCTCAGGTATTGAAAGCTCTTGCGGATGGAATCGATAGGGGAGCCGGGGCATTGGTCCTGCTCGACGATGTACTGATCCACGCCGATGGCGGCGCAGGTCTTCAGGATCGCCGCCGTATCGAGTGCGCCGGAGCCCACCTCCTGGAATGCCTCCTTGGGCACCTTGCCCTCGTTGTACTCCGTGGCCGTGCCGGCCTTGAAATCCTTGAGGTGCACGGAGGCGACTCGCCCCTTCAGTCGCTTGAGCAGCGCCACCACATCCTGGCCGCCGATCTTCATCCAGAAGATATCGGCCTGGAACTGCACCGCCTTTTGATCAAAGCGCTCGATGAGAATCTCGAAGGGCCTCTGCCCGGCGGCGGGATCGAACTCAAACGAGTGGTGGTGGTAGCAAAGCTGGAGGCCGGCCTGACGGACCTGCTCGCCGGCGGCATTCATCTGGTCAGCGAACTTGCGGTAGAAATCCAGGCCGCCGGCCTTGCGTTCCGCCTGCATCAGGTAGGAGACGACCAGGAAGCGCGCGCCCTGCTCTTTGCTGTCGGCGATGGCGCGGGCGAGGTCGTACCCGGAGGGCATGGCCGTCCGCAAGCCCGTCCAGGCGTCCCAGTTGCCCGTCACCAACGGCGTTTCGATATGGACGCTAGGCGTGGTGAGTTCCAACTCCCGGCAGATGGGGCTGAGCTGCGCCAGGGCCGCCCGGCCCGGTTCCACGGACTGGTATCCAATCCTGGCGACTTCGGCCAGCACGCCGCGCGGGTCGCCGGGCAGAATATTGCGAAGGGTGTAGAGCTGGAGATTGAGCGGATTTCGAAAGGCGCCGGCCAGGGGCGCAGCGGCCATAGAGGCCAGCAGGCAACGGCGGCTGAAGAGTGGCATTGCTGCATCGTACAGGAAGACGGCGGCAGTACGCCAGCACCGCCAATCGGGCCGTGCATGCCAACTCCAGCAGCTTGGCGATGGGCCGGTTGATCGTGTACGCCCAGCATCGCGCCCGAAGCCGGCGGCGCCCGATCTCCGGATTGCCCAGACCAGACGCAAAGCGGCGGAAGCTGATTCCAAGTCCACGTGAGCACACGCTGCTCTTTCTCCTCCGCAACGATCACGAGCTCCGCCCATTCCGGATCGGGCCCACCCTGCCGGGCCCAGCCCATTCCTGATATAAATGGACTCGTGCGCGTTCACTGGCGGGTCCGGACCGCGGAGAATGCGCGGGCGGAGCCGAACGGGATCGGCCACGTCGAATCGATGGCCGCTGTGTCTTCGTGGCCCGCCCCAGGTTTCCGGCAAGGGTGAGCAGGTCCCAGACGTCAGGACATCGCTGGCTCATACACTCTTCCCTGGAGGCGGCTCGGCGGATGACAACAAGAAGACCCAGGTGGGCCGCACCAGCAGCCATCCAGGCGCTGGCGCTGTGGGCGTGCCTACTGCCTGGTTCGCTGGGAGCGGCGGCGCAGAAGCAGAATGAGTCCTACCAGTTGCGCATCCATCGCGCGCCTTCGCCCATCCTGATCGACGGCAGCGCGCATGAACCCGCCTGGCAATCGGCCGAAATCGCGGGCAGTTTCTGGATGGTGTTGCCCATGGACACCGGCCGCGCCAACGTGCGAACCGACGTTCGCATGGCCTACGACGATCAGCACCTGTACCTCAGCGCCATCTGCTATCACGGCACCGTCCCCGGGCCCTACATGGTGGAGTCCCTCCGGCGCGACTGGTCCTTCTCCAACAACGACAACTTCATCTTCTTCCTCGACACCTTCGACGACCAGACCAACGGCTTCACTTTCGGTGTCAATGCCGCTGGGGCACAGTGGGATGGCCTCCTCTACGAAGGCGGCAAGGCGAATCTCAGTTGGGATAACAAGTGGACCTCCGCAGTCAGGACGTATGATGATCGCTATGAAGTGGAGATCGCCATCCCCTTCAAGAGCATTCGCTATCGGAAGGGCATCTCGCGCTGGGGCGTCAACTTCAGCCGCCTGGATCTGAAGACCACCGAGAAGTCTTCCTGGACCCCCATTCCCCGCCAATTCCCCACCGCGTCGCTCGCGCTCACAGGCGTCCTCATCTGGGACGAGCCGCCGCCCACTCCGGGCCCCAACGTCTCGGTCATTCCCTATGCGCTCGGCGGCGTGAGCCGCGATAACGCGGCCAGCGCGCCGTCCTCCACCCGCCAGGACGTCGGAGTCGATGTCAAGGTGGCCATCGGCCCCGCCCTCAATCTCGATTTCACGGCCAATCCCGATTTCTCGCAGGTCGACGTTGACCAACAAGTCACCAATCTCGACCGCTACGAGCTATTCTTTCCCGAAAAACGCCAGTTCTTCCTCGAAAATGGCGACCTCTTCGCCAACTTCGGCTACTCCACCATCCGCCCCTTCTTCAGCCGCCGCATCGGGCTTGGCGGAGTGCCCATCCGCTTCGGAGCCCGTCTGAGTGGCAAGCTGAACAAGGACTGGCGCATCGGCGCCATGGACCTGCAGACCGGAGCACTGGATGAGGCGGGCTTGCCCCCCCAGAACTTCTCCGTCTTCGCGCTCCAACGCCGCATCTTTGCCCGTTCCAACATCGGCGTCATGCTGGTCGACAAAGAGTCATCCGCCTATCAGACTGCCGGGATGCCGCCGGCGCCATCCACCTACAACCGCAACCTGGGCGTCGAGTACAACCTGGCGTCGTCCAATAATCTGTGGACCGGCAAACTGCTCTACCTGAAATCGTTCCGGTCCGGCAATCAAAGCGGCGGTGCCGTCTCTGCCGGGCATTTGCAGTACAACAGCCGCCGCTGGCTTCTCAACGGCCAGATGGAAAACGTCGCCCCGAACTACTCCGCCGAAGCGGGCTACGTGCCCCGGCGCGACTACCACCGCGCTCTGGCCATGATCGGCCATACATTCCTGCCGGAGGGCGGCCACATCCTGAGCCATGGCCCCACCTTGAACAGCAGCACCTTTCTCGATTGGTCCGGCAAGCTCAGCGACTATGAGTCCACCCTCGGCTACACCGTCACACTGCGCAGCCTCAGCGTCTTCACGGCGTCCACCGGCGCCGATTACGTCCGCTTGCTGAGACCCTTTGACCCGACCAATTCGGGCCGTGAAAAACTGGACGCCGGCACTGTCCATCGCTGGCGGTTCTGGACCACGAAGTTCGACTCCAAGCCCCAGAGCCTCTTCCGCTACGGTGTCTCGTCGCTCTACGGCGGCTACTACGCCGGCGGAACGCGGCTCAACCTCACCGGCACCGCCAGCTACCGGTTCCAACCTTTTGTCACTGTCGGAGGCTCCGCCAGCTATACGGACATCCACCTGCGGCAGCCCTGGGGCCATACCACGTTCTGGCTGGTCGGCCCGCGCTTCGATGTCACGCTGACGAATACGCTCTACTTCACTGCGTTTGTGCAGTACAACGAGCAGCAGAAGAACATGAACGTCAACACGCGTTTCCAGTGGCGCTACAAACCGGCCTCCGACGTGTTTCTGGTCTGGACTGACAACTACCTGCCCGAATACCTGCAACCGGGCCAGAACACCCCCGGCCTGTTCTCGGTCAAAAATCGCGCCCTCGTTCTGAAGTGGACCTATTGGTGGAACCTCTAGCCCTGGGCCCCCCGGAGCAAATCGCCACCGTACTGCCCATTCCTCAGGCCGTCCGCCCCAATCAGAACCGCATGGAAACTACGATGAACGGAACAGGATTGAGGCTAGGCCTTTACCAACTCAGGATGCTGCCAAGGCCCGCGATAAGGCCGCCGCAACAGCCGGGTTGCCGCCGCATCCCCCGTCACCACCCGTTTCTGCGGGTCATAGATGATCGGGCGGCCTGTCTGCATCGCGATGTTCGCCAGAATGCAACTGGCCGTCGAGATGTGACCCTGCTCAATGTCGGCCACCGGGCGGCTCCGCCGATCGACGGCCGCCAGGAAATCGAGCATGTGGAGTCGCGTCGCCGGCGCGGCATTCAGTTCGATCGCCTTTTCGCTGACGTCCTCCGGGTACTTCTCCCGCTCGTAAAGGCACTCGAAGTGAATGGGCTTCGCGCTCTTATCGGCCGGAATGAAAACCGCCCGCATCGTGCTGGCCTTCAGCAAGCCCTTTTCGCCGTGGATGAACATGGCCCAGGGATAGTCTGGATCCAGTGGCGATCCCCACGTGCGATGTTGCCACACCGCATTGAAGCCGTCGTACTCGAAAACTGCCGTCTGCGTATCGCTGATGTTGGACCGGCCGCCCTTCTGCACGTAGATGCCGCCCTCCGAGGTAATCCGCTTAGGCCAACCCAGCCCCAGCATCCAGCGCGCCGTGTCCAGCATGTGCACGCACATGTCCCCCACAATCCCGTTACCGTATTCCATGAAGGTGCGCCACCAGCGCAGGTGCGGCAGCCCGTCGTACGGCCGCAACGGCGCCGGCCCAGTCCACAGATCGTAGTTGAAGAAATCAGGCACCGGCTGCACCGGCGGATTGCCGTTGGCCCGCATGGGAATGTAGCAGCACAGATCCACGTGGCCGATCTGCCCCAGCAATCCCGCATCCACCACCTGCTTCTTCACGTCAATCAGGTGAGGCGTGCTCTTCCTCTGCGTGCCCACCTGGACCACGCGCTTGTGTTTCCGCGCCGCGGCCACAATCGCTTCGCCTTCCAGCACATCCGCACTGGTCGGCTTCTGCAGGTATACATCCGCGCCGGCCTCAATCGCAGCAATCGCTTGCAGCGCATGCCAGTGGTCGGGCGACCCGATGAGCACGATGTCGAGATCCTTCTCCTTCAACATCGCGCGATAATCCGAATAGGTGCGGGGCGCCTTCTTTGAGGCCTGCCGCTGGCTGGCGATCTGCACCGCTTCGGCCAGCATGTGCTGGTCCGGGTCGCACAACGACACCACCTCGGCATTGGCCACCTGAATCAGCCGCCACAAGTCACTCTTGCCATACCAGCCGGCTCCGATCAGTCCCACGCGTCGTGCCTTCTGATTCGCCAGGTCGGCGCCGTAGGCGCCCAGCGCGGAAACAGCCAGCGAGGTCGATGCGTTTTGCAGAAAGCGCCGCCGGTTGATGGCGAACGATGGCGTGGTGGTTGGAAACGTCATAAATTGTTGTTGTCCTGGCCAGGATCTCCATTTGGGCCGCCCGGCATCCTTCAAGTCTACAACGCGACCGCTCGCCAGGCCCCCTGCCTGTGTGCACCATGCCTGCCTCAGGCGGGCCGGCGCGAGCCGGGATGGGACCGCAGCCCGCGCCATCATCCGGCGTCTCTGCCGCTAATCGGTGCCAGGACCGGAACAAAGCGGCCGGAAAGAACCGGCCCTGGCCGTCCACCCTGGTGTGGAACCAACACGAAGTGCACTCGATTCCCGTGCCCTTCGCGCTCTGGTGCCGCTGGCCCGTTGCCCGCTGGTGCCCGGCACTCAACGGCTCTCCGCTGACGGGCGCCGCCGCGGAGGTGTCCACCGCTGTGCCCCGAATCCGGGCGAATCCCGGTCCCTGGGATCGCCGGCAGGGACCGGATATCCGGGATGCCGGTGCTCGCCTCCAAGCCGGACAGGCCGGGCGCCCGCACTCCGGTCTGCTCGGCAACCTCTCGTTGGGGCCTCCTCCGCCCGGCCCGCTCAGCAACCCGCAAGCCCTTGGGGTCAGCGCGCTGCCGCCCGGCGATAGGCTGCAATACTTGTCAGTTCACCGATGAAAATCTCTTCGCCGGCTGCGGCGATGGGGCACCAGGTTGAGGTTTGGGCGATCTCCTTCTGGCCAGGACGTGGAACTGGTCCGGGGTAGCCTGGATCAGTAGTTCAGTAGTAGCGTCCCGAGCTCGTCCAGTGCCAGGATCTTGTCCCCCGCAGGGCCATCCACCCGTACACTCCGCCGTTTCGCAGGTCGATGCAGAAGAATCTCCGGCTTATCAAATACAGATGGGCGTGGACCGGTAGCCCTTGGATTTGTTGGCGGGCCCGTGACGGTGAACCTGTCTCCGCCGGGCTGAAAATCGAACAGGTAGCTCTCGTTGCAGTAGGAACTCGTCAAGCTGGCGTTCCCATTTCACGCCGCCGTTAGAATGTTCATCCCGCCGAAGTCCGCTACGCGTTGGGACCACAGCGTGCCGCCGGTGGCGGCGGCCGGCCACGCCGACGATTGGCCGGCGACGAAAAGGCTCCACGCTCCATGACCCCTTGGTCGTGCTGAGGCGACCTTCTCTTCGGGTCTGTAGTGCTTCCGTGGTTTCCACACGCGTTCTCTCCGTTATCTTAACGGCTGAACGCTCCCTCCATTTCCAGCTGAGGCGGAACACGCGCGCCAAACGGTGGCGCCCGTTTTGCGTTGAGCTTGCCCCAGGGAATTCGCGGCTCGGAGGTAGAGGAACGCCCAGTCGACAAGCGGCGGCGAAGCGAAGCCAAACTCGGGCTGGCGGGTGGAGAATCTCCTGGGCAGTTCCACGTGCCGGCGCTCCATGCCGTTCGCGCCGTCCAGGGCGATGATCACTTCCTCCACGCCACAGACCAACACCGTCTTGCCCTCGCAGGCGGGCGGGGCGCGGATTCAATCCCCACTGCGCCTGGCACGGCCAGGGGCCTGGATCTTGCCCGGCCAGGGGGCGCGCCACATCGCTTGGCCCAACTGGTCTTTGCCCAACTGGTCTTTGCCCATCTGGTCTTTGCCCAACTGGTCTTTGCCCAACTGGTCTTTGCCCAACTGGTCTTTGCCCATCTGGTCTTTGCCGGACTGGCGGTCCAGCCAGCGGACGACTTCCGTGCCGGTGTTGGCGGTTTCGGCCACGAAGGCGCCGCATGCTGCCGCAACACGCTGGATCGATGGGATGGTGGAGGACAGCGGCCCCGCCTCCCTTGGCCTTAAATCAGCCGGTTTGGCATAAACCCAAACGGCCCCTTCCGCTGCAGCGGCCAGCTCGCCAGCGCGGATCTGCAGATTACGCCCCGGCGCTACTTAGTGAATGAACCCCCATCCCTTGGTCCGGCCATTAACAAAGAATTGCGCCCGGGATGAACACCTCGGCTCTGGCTTGCAATGCTGGCTGGCGGTTGAGTCCCCGTCGCCTGCCGCATGGAAGGACCACGTTTTGCGCTTCTCACTCACTGGTTCGCGAGGCAGGACTTAGAGGGCCCGCCAAGGGGGTGTCTGACTACTTACCCTGGCGGGCGGACTGATTGTAAATGGCTCAAATGGTGGCGCCGCAAAGGACCGTTTCACCACTGGCCTTCTGCGTTGACGGCCGGCATCTACCACTCAGAACCGCAAACGCAGCGACAAGCTGATCTGCCGGGGCTCAAAGAAACCGGTACTCAGGGTCCCTGAACTGGCACTCGAGTTCTGCCCCACCTTCGCATTAGTCGCCGCATTGGGAGCCAGGATCGCGCCCACGCCGGCATTCACCGCGTTGGGATTCCAGTTTGTCTGGTTGAACGCGTTCGTCGCCTCAGCCAGTAACTCCATCCCAACCCGCTCCGTAATCCGGAACTGCCGGTTCACGGTCAGGTTCGTGTTGTAGAAACCCGGTGTTCTCAGTCCGCCTACATACATGGAACTGCTGCCCCAAAAGTATTGATCCACCTGGTATGTCCCGTTCGGGAGCTGCACCACTGGCGGAGCAAAACGGTCCGGGTTCCACCTCAGGTAAGTGAATGCCCCTGGGGTGACAACCCTGCCATCGGGCAGAGTCGCTGTGGTCTTGCCGTCATACCAGTGCTGCAATTCGGCGGGGACTTCCACGGACTGCCCTGCCACCACGTTACAGCGGCCATTCATGCCGCCGCAGTTCGGGCCAAAGGGCTGCCCGCTCTGCATTGTAACCACAGACCCCAATTGCCAGCCGCCCGCAATCTCACGCAGGATGCTGTTCTGCAACTCCAGCTTCTTGCCCTTCCCGAAAGGCAATTCATAGGTAACCACGGCCACAAACCGGTGTGTCGTGTCATAACCCAGATACCCGCGGTTGTTCTCCAGGTTCCGGTAGTCAATGCCGCCGCCCGAGGTTGTCCCCAGGCCCGCCGCCTGAGACTCCGCGTAGCTCGAACTGCCCGAACCGCCGATCAGCCCGGTTGCCTTGGACCACGTGTAGTTGAACATCGCCAGGAACCCGTTCGAGTAGGAATGCTCCGCCTTGATCTGTAACGCGTTGTAGTTCGTCAGCCCCTTGTTCTCCAACACCGTTTGTCCCAGCAGCGCCAGGTAGGGCTTCTGCAGATTCAGCGTCGAGATCTTGGATCCGTTGATGCCGCCACTGGCCTTGCCAATCAGCGGCGGGATTGGGTTATCCACCTGCACGGAGGCCGGATCGTTCAGCCCGTTGGAGGAAAGCCACCCCGCCCGCCACGTCTGCAAGGTCGAATCCGGAATGCTGAACGTCCCGGCCATCGGATAGGCGCGCCACGGCAGATCCGATCCGTGAGACCCCACGTAGCCCGCGCCCAGCACCCACGCGCCCCTGATCCGCCGCTCCACAAAGAAATTCCACTGGTCCATCACGCCGTTCTTGTAGTTCCGCGGAAGCAGATCCACGGACAGCGACGCGTTGTTGTTCCCATAAAGCTGCGCGGCCTGATTCGCTCCGGGCGCGGCGATGATAATGGTGTTCCCGAGGTTCGAGAATCGTCCAATCGGTACGCCGTTCGGCGCCAGACCATACGCATTCACTTGCGCGCCGCCGGAGTAGGGACCCGTGCCGTAAATCAGCCCGTTCGCATTGAACCCCGTATTGCTCGGAATAAACACTCGCCCGTACCCGCCGCGCAGCACCGTGGTTTTCGTCCAGCGGTACGCCGCGCCCACTCGCGGTGAGAAGTTATTCCACTGCGTGTCCCACAGGTTCCTGGAGTAGCCGTCGACTCCGGGGAACGCAATTCTGCCCAGCGCCCCTTGCGCGCTGACAAAGGTTCTCCCGTCCGTGAACGGATTGCCGCGCGTCAGGTCCACGCCGGACATGCGGTTGTACCGCTCCGTTGGCCCCGGCTGCAAATCGTACCGCAGACCCAGATTGACCGTCAGCTTGTCCGTCGCTTTCCAATCGTTCTGGGTAAAGAAGCCTGCGTACTTCGCCGCCAGCGCCGGCCGCGTGCTGGTGCCTGCCGGAATCTCGTAGCCACCGACGCCCGTAAACGCGCTGGCAAAGCCAATGCCGCGCAGTGCCGGATCGGTGATCAGAGAAGAGTTCCCGCCGCTCAATCCCCCCAACTGGCCGTTGTTGTTCCCCATGCTCAGGTTCGGCGTGGCATAGCGCAGATCCTGCCAGTTGCCCAGGTATACCCTGTACTCGCCGCCGGCTTTCAGTGTCCATCTGCTGAGAATCTTCGTCATGCTTCCCGTAAACGCGTGGTTGAGTTGGCGTTCCCGCTTTCTGGCCCACCCATCCGCATTCAAGCTCGCGATCGGCCCGCCCAGGTTGCCCACGGAAGGCGCGGTTCCATACATCGCCGATAAGGCCTGAATCTCTGCTGGCATGCCGTAGTCCGAGTAATTGAAACCCGTCCCCGCTGGATACGACGAGTTTGTCGCGATGCGCATCGCGCCGTACCGCACGTCAATCACGGTCGTCGGGTTCAGAACAATCGTGTCGCCCACGGCCACATAGGGGTTGTTGTCATCGGTCACGCCGGGGTAGTTGTAGTTCCCAAAGGGATTGCCCTCGCCCCACTTGTTCGGCTGATTGATGGAGCCGCTCGAAAACCCTCCACTCATGTAGATCGAGTTCTTCGGCCCGGGATGGAAGTCCAGCCGGCTCGACATGCTCTGCCGCACGGTGGGCGCCGCACCCCTGAACATATAGTTGTTGTTGCTGAACGCATCTGTCGGCGGATTGTTCGCCGCCGGAAATGACTGCACCAGCTTCACGCCGTACTTGTCCTGGTTGGTGACCACCGCGCCCGGATATGGCTGCCGGGCAAACACAGTCGGGCTGCCCTGATAGGGCATTGCGCTGAAAGGGTCGAAGATCTGCACCGCCACGGGATTGCCGCTGTTGTCAGCCACCTTTGTCTGGCTGAAGTCGCCTTTTCGCTCGAGGTCGGTCGGTACTCTGCCCTGATAGATCACCGGGTCGCTGTGGCCCAGCCGCGAGTAGGAAGCAAAGAAAAAGAGCTTGTCTTTCCCATTGAACAGTTTCGGGATCACCACCGGCCCCCCCACCGTCCCGCCAGCCTCGTTCAGCCGGTACTTGCCCCGGGCGATGCGGCGCAGGTTGTTAGACTTGCCATTCGCATTCAGTGCTTCGTTACGGGCCCGGTACCGGAGCGTGCCGTGAAACTGATTGGTGCCGCTCTTGGTAATCATCGAGATCAGGCCTTGCCCGTTCCCCAGGTCGGCCGCAAATGTATTCGCCGTTACCCGCACCTCCTGCAACGTGTCGCGGTCTGGCACAACAGTGGTCTCGTGCCATGCCGCACCCTGCACTGAAATGCCGTCAAGTTGGACGTCGTTGGAGCCCATCTGCCCGCCATTGATCCGCACCGCGGACATCGCCTGCCGGTCCCCATACCCCACACCCAATTTGCTGCTCGTGTACATCTGCGGGGCCGGAACCACTCCCGCCTGCAGCGTCGCGTAATAGATCGGATTGTTGTTGATGTTCGGAATCACGGCGATCACGTTGGTGCCCACGGCGCCCTGCACCGTCGCGCTTTCCGTCTGCAGGACGGCCGTTTCAGCTTTCACTTCCACCGCCGTCGAGACGCTCCCCGTCGCCAGAACGGCGTCGGCGCGCACCGTCGTGCTGGTGCCGATCCTGATGCCAGTGTTGCGATACGTCTGGAATCCCCCAACTGTAATCGTTACCGTGTAGCGCCCCGCCGCCAGATACGGCGCCGTGAACTCACCTACGGCATTACTCTGTACTTTCACTTCGATGTTCGTCTCTTCATTGATGACGGCAACAGCCGCATTCGGAACCAACGCCCCGCTTGGATCGGTGACCGTGCCCGTAATAGTGCTGGATTTGATCTGCGCCGGGCTGTTGACGGCCATCGCCAGCAGCACCAGCAGGAGGGAGATGAATCTGCGGACAGGAGCTTCTTTCAGCATTTGAATCCTCTCATACGTGGCAACTTAACCGGGGCCGCCTGGCGGCTCCAGTGCACTAACCAATTACGCCTTAATAAGCGGCGTCAAGGGTCGGTTTGTCTTTGTGTCGCAATGCACTCGAGCCCAATGCTTACAACGGCAGCCGGCACCAAATGGACTCGCTCAGCACACTGGAACTTTGCGCCGGCGGAGGCGGCCAAGCTCCCGGATACGATCAAGCTGGATTCGACCCCGTGGGCCTGGTGGAATTGGACAAGCCTGCTTGTGCCTCTCTCCGTCTGAACCGGCCGCATTGGAACGTCATGCAGCGGTCTTCTCTTGACACCACCCTATAACGCACCCGAAGTCACCACCCGGCCCTCCCCTCCTTGGCCCTAAATCAGCCGGTTCGGCATAAACCCAAACTGCCCCTTCGGCTGCAGCGGCCAGCTCGCCAGCGCCAGCGCAAACGCCATGTCATCCCGCTCCCGCGCTCCCGGCCGCCCCAGCCCCAGCAGCTCCCGCCGCAAGTCCTCCTGATTCTC
>JBBQLF010000025.1:0-17085 GCA_038327695.1 Bryobacterales bacterium | reverse complement strand
GGAGCCCCAGGCGCATGGCATGACGAGGTCGTTGCAGAAGCTGGCCATACCCATGGCGAGCATTCCGTAGAGCGGGTTGTTCTGCTGAATGCAGAGCAGGATGAAGCTGCCGGCGCCGATGAAGCCGAAGGTGGCGACCATGCGGCGGGCCTTGACGGTGCCGCCCACCCAGGTGGCAACGCGCGGCAACATCAGGCCGCTGAGCAGGCAGCCGATGCCGCCGAATAACAGGGGGAAGATGGCGAACCAGGCGCTGGTCATCTCATTGGTGACCTTGTAATGTTCGCGCAGATAGGTGGAGAGCCAGGTGATGTAGAAATACCAGGGGTAGGTGATGAGGAAGTATTGCAGCCAGAGCAGGCGGACGCTGCGGCTGGCGAGGAGCTTACGCCAGGGGACATTGCCGTGGCTGCCGGCCAAGCCGCGATTTTCGCGGAGCAGTTCGAGCTCGGCCGCGTTCACGCCAGGGTGGTCCTTGGGATCATCGCGGAACCAGCGGAAGAAGAAGAAGGCCCAGATGAGGCCGAGACAGGCGAAGATCAGGAAGGCCGCGCGCCAGGGGAGGACGGTGAAGATCAGCGCGCAGAGCAGGGGGGTGAAGGCGCCGCCCCAGCGGGCTGACATCCACATGATGCCCTGGGCGCGAACTCGCTCATTGGAGGGCAGCCAGGTGGTGAAACTCTTGGTCAGGTTGGGGAAGCAGCCGGCCTCGCCGGCGCCGAAGAGGAACTGGTTGATCCACAGCGAGGTGGCGCTCCACATCAGCGTAACCGACGCCGTGAAGGCGCTCCACCAGAGGACGATGCGCATCAGCACGCCGCGTGCGCCGTACTTATCGCCCATCCAGCCGCTGGGGATCTCGGCGAGCGCATAGCTGAGCGCGAAGGCCGAAAACACGCGGCCCATCTCGGTCTTGGTGAGCCCGAGGTCGTGCATGATGTAGGGCGCGGCCTTGGAGATGGAGACGCGGTCGATGTAGGAAAGCACGGCCAGCGTGACGGCAAAGACCACTACCCAGTGGCGGGTGCGAGTAGGAACCTGGGGCGTTGGCATGAGCCCCTATGGAATCACAGGATTCGTGCCGGCTGCAACTCGTTGTCCATCCACTCCAGGTATGTTTCGGCGCCGTCCACTACGGGCAGCGCGATGATCTCCGGCACTTCGTAGCTGTGGAGTTTGCGGATTTCAGAGCTGAGCTGGGCGAAGAGGTCGCGGCGGGTTTTGATGGTGAGCTGGAATTCCAGATCGGCGGCGAGTTCGCCGCGCCAGCGGTAGAAACTCTTCACGCCGGCGGTGACCTGGACACAAGCGGCGAGGCGTTGTTCCACCAGATGGCGGGCCAGCATTTCGGCTTCCCCGGCCGAGCCGCAGGTGCAAAAGACGACAATCTTGTTTGTCACCGGCCCTCAACTTTTCTGGACATTGCTATCCAAAGGGATTATAAACAAAGGGAGGACTGTTTACACAGCCATGGGCTCCATCCTTCGCTACCTCACTTTCTTCGGCGCCTTTTGCGTGGCGGGCTTCTACTGTTATGTGGTGTTTCAAGGCCCCGCCGGCTATCCGGCCTATCGCGAGAACCGTCAGCAGATCCAGCGGATGAAGGACGAGAATGAGAATCTGCGGGTCCAGATCCGGGCCAAGAAAGCGCTGATCGAGAAGCTCGAGTCCAGTGAAGCCAGCCAGGAAAAGGCAGTCCAGGAGATCACGAACAAGGCGAAGGACGGATCGACCGTCATCTACCTGAGCGACGCTCCGCCTTCGGCGCAGTAGGGCGCCTCAAGCCACGCCGGTGGCCTTTCCGTACAGTTCCTCCAGCACGCCGGCTGATTTTGCTTCCGCGGCTACGCGCAGGAGGGGCTCCGTGTTGGAAGCGCGGACGTGAATCCAGCCCTGCGGCAACATCAGCTTGAGACCGTCGCTGCGGTCGACCTGCGCGCCGGGGA
Source organism: Bryobacterales bacterium (assembly GCA_038327695.1). Classification (GTDB taxonomy): domain Bacteria; phylum Acidobacteriota; class Terriglobia; order Bryobacterales; family Bryobacteraceae; genus Paludibaculum. The sequence continues at coordinate 15,139 of JBBQLF010000025.1, read as the reverse complement.
AGAGCGTCTCCAGATCCTGCATCATCTGGCCGAGGCGGCCGTGCTCGAACGGCATCTTGCCGATCCTGCGGTGATAGCGGGGCAGCGTGGCGGCCAGTTCGCTGAGTGTCTGGCCGGTCTCGGCCATGCGATCCAGGATGAAGGCCATGCCCATGTAAGAGTCGCGGCAGTATTGGACGGCGGGGAAGATGATGCCGCCGTTGGAGCCTTCGCCGCCGATGACGGCGCCAACGGCCTTCATTCGCTCCACTACGTTGGCCTCGCCGACGGGGGCGCGATAGACGCGGCAGTTGTGGCGGGCGGCGATATCATCGATGACGGCCGAGGTGGTGAGGTTGACGACGACCGGGCCCGTCTTGCGGCGGAGAGCACAATCGACGGCCAGGGCCAGGACGTCGTCGTTGTCGAGGATGCGGCCGGTTTCGTCGCCTACGGCGAGGCGGTCCCCATCGGGATCCTGAGCGAAAGCGGCCTCGGCGCGCACTTGCCCGATCAGTTTCTGCAGTTCGCCGAGCACCGCCGGCGTAGGTTCGGCCTCGCGGGGAAAGACCTTGGTGGGGTCCACCCAGATGGCGTGCAGGTCGCAGCCGAGGACATCCTTGAGGAAGTGGACGCTCATGCGGGAGCCGGCGCCGTTGACGCCGTCGAGGGCGACGCGGAAGGCGCGGCGGCGAATGCGGTCCAGATCGACGTGGGCGAGGACGCGGGTGATGTGGCGGCGCGTAGGCGTATCGGTATCGGTGACGACGCGGCGGATCTGGTCGTTGGTGGCTTGGCGGAACTCGCTTTGGTGGTAAAGATCGAGCAGTTCGCCGCGCTCATAGTGATTGAAGAACAGCCCCTCGCGGTTGAAGAGTTTCAGCGCGTTGTACTCCGGCGGGTTGTGCGAGGCGGTGACGGCGATGCCGCCACGGGCACGGATCTCAGAGACGTAGACCTGGATGGTAGGCGTCGGCGCGATGCCCACCTTGACTACTTCGCAACCGGCGGCGAGGAGGCCGCAGGTGACGGCGTGCTCCAGCATCTCGCCGGTGGCGCGGGTGTCGCGGCCTAACACAACAGGACCGGGGCCGACGTAGGTGCCGAAGGCCTGGGCGAAGGCGCAGGCCAGGTTGGGCGTGAGAAAATCGCCGACGACGCCGCGGATGCCGGAGACGCTGATCTTGAGCTGATGGACGCGCTTCATGCGGTGTAGCCTCGCACCAAGTCCATGACCTGATCAAACAGAGCTCGGGGCGGATCGCCGCGTTGCTCGCAAATGACACGGACCAGGGGTTCGGTCTGGGAGACGCGGACGTGCATCCACTTGCCCGGCCAGTCAATGCGCAGGCCGTCGAGCGTGGTCCGGGTGCCGTCGGGGAAGTACTCCTCCAGTTCCAGCAGCAACTCCGGGATGCGGTGCGTTTCGAGCGGGATCTGGCCTTTCAGGATGGAGTATTTTGGATAGCGGTCTACCAACTGGGAGAGCGTGCAGCCCCGCATCTGCATGCCGGTGAGAATGCCGAGCATGGAGGCGATGCCATCATAGACGAAACGGAACTGCGGCATCATGACGGCGCCGGTGCCCTCGCCGGCGACGGCAATCTGATCCGGCCGGTAGCTGGCGAGCGCGTCGATAGCCGCTTGCCTGCCGACGGCGACGCGCACCACTTTGCCGCCATGGCGGGCGGCGACGTCGTCCAGCAGCGCGGTGGTGGAGATGCTGGTGATGATGAGGCGGCCCGGGAGGTGTTGGAGGAAGAGATCGGCCAGCAGGACCAGAACCATTTCTTCGCTGACGGCCTCGCCCTGTTCGGTGGCAAAGGCGACGCGGTCACTGTCGATATCGAACAGGAAGCCGGCGTCGGCGCCGACGTGGCGGATGAGCGGGGCCAGTTGCAGGGCGACCATCTTTTTGGTGGTTGAGGGTTCGTGCGCGAAGTTGCGGCCTTCGAGCGGCTCATTGATGAGGATGAACTGGGTGCCGAATCGCTCGTTGATGCGCTTCAGGATGAGGGCCGAGGTGCCGTTGGTGCAATCGACGAGAACGCGGAAGTCGCGCAGGTTGTCGAAATCAAAGACCCGGGCCAGGTCGTCCAGGTATTGGTCCGTGGCGGTGGGGTCTTCCTTGCGATGGCCGATGGTCTGCCACTCTTCAAAGTCGAACTTCTTCAGATGGTAGATATCGAGCAGTTCGCCGGCTTCGGCGGAATTGAGGTAGGTGCCTCGCGGTCCGAAGAACTTGAGCGCATTCCATTCAGCGGCGTTGTGGCTGGCGCCGATGGAGATGCCGCCGACGGCATCGAGCCGCTGGATGGAGTGCTGGATGACGGGCGTGGAGACGATGCCGAGATCGATGACGTCATGGCCGGAGGCGAGCAAGCCGGCCAGCACGCCCTCCCGCAACATGATGCCCGAAGTGCGAGGATCCCGGCCGATGACGACCTTGCCGTGATTGGGGAGAAAGGTCCCGAAGGCGGCAGCGAAGTCGAGCACATGCGCAGCCGTCAGGCCATTGCCGACAATGCCGCGCAGGCCGACGTGCGAGATGCGGAGACTGCGCTCTTCGGCCACGCGCTACTTCTCCAGTTTCAACAGGCCGAACTTTTCGGGAATGTGGTGATTGCCGGTGGGGCCTGTGGGCAGCCAGGCGATGTTGGCGCGCCTGGGCGGCGGGCCCTGGAAGCGATAGTAGTTGACGCGGAACTGCGTGCCCACCTGGATGGGCTTGTCTGTGATGGAGGCGACGGGGATCTTCATGGCGCCGTACCAGATCTTCTTGGCGGTATCGAGCCTGGCGGCGACGGTGAAGCCGGAATCCCAGCGCCAGCCGCCCTCCGGCTTCGGGGCCTTGCGGTCGATATCGAGGTCTACCCATTCGGCCTGCGGCGAGACCTGGTATTCGCGGTATTGCCAGATCTTCTCGAAATCTGCGCCGATGAAGATTTCGGCGGCGTCGTGCTCCCAGAGCTTGTTGGTCTCCTTGCCGGTGACGGGCGGCGTGATCAGGTGGAGTTGTTCGTAGGGACAGGTGAAGAGGAAGTAGAGGTGTGTTTGGGTCCAGCGGGCGCGGATCTCCGTGCGGTGGCCCGGGGTGGGCTCGCCTTTGGCGTTGTTGACCGCCACGACGAGCGGTGCGTTCTTCCAGATTGCGGCATTGGGGTCCGCCGTCAGCGCGGCGTCCTTCTTCATGAACTGGGCCGTGGCCGTTTGTGGAGTCTGGGCGGCAGAGGAGAGCATCAATAGAGTGAAGGCAGCCAGGAGTTTCATTGCTGCTTCCATCATACTTCTCATGCCGCAATCGTCAGTATTCACCGATCGAAAAGAAGAGCTGGAGCGGAGCGAGTTTCAACTCGGTCTGGAGGCGGGCCGTCTGGCGGTCACGCTGGACGTGCTGACCGATGCGCTGGTGCTGGTGGGCCAGCACGGCGTGTACTGCCAGAGCGCGCGCCAGCCGGGCAAGCCGGCGATGGACGTGCAGTTGATCCTCAACGGGATTCTGCAGGCCAAGGAACTGGTGGCGTCCGTGCTGGATGAGATGCGGGGGGAGCGGCCCAGAGGCGGCCAAGATTGCGCTTCTGGTCTAGAGTAGAGAAATGCTTCGAACCATTCTGCTGGCCGGTCTGTTAACCGGGGCGTTGGCGGCCCAGAACGGTCTCACGGACGCCGAGCGGGCCGACGGTTGGGAACTGCTTTTCGATGGGCGCTCGCTGGACGGTTGGATGTGGAGTGTGAACGCCAATCCTCCGCCGCCGTGTTGGGCGGTGGAAGCAGGCACACTGCGCACCACGCCGGGCACGGGCACGCCGGTGTATCTGCTCACCGAGGCGTCGTTTCGAGACTACGAACTGCGCTTCGAGTGGAAAATGGAGGTGGGCGCGAATTCTGGCGTGAAGTATCGCTTCCAGGGTTACGGCGGCGGGAAGGGACTGGTGGAAACGCCGCCGGCCGGACCGGGGCGCATCGAGCCGAATGGGCTTGAATATCAGATCATCGACGACATGCGGCATGCCGACGCAAGGAACAGGCCGACGCACTCGACTGCGGCGATCTATGCCTACGTGGCGCCGGACAAGGACGAGGCGGCGCTGCCGGAGATATGGCATAGCAGCAGCATCGTGGCACGCGGCTTGCATCTTGAGCACTGGCTGGACGGCAGGAAGGTAGTGGACATAGATCTGGGCTCGCCGCAGGCGGAGGCGGTCTTTGCGCGGAGCGAGCGAAAGAACACGTGGCCGGTGCTGCTGAAACAGGCGCGGCGGGAGTCGCCAATCGCGCTACAGTTTCACGACGGCGCGGTGTGGTTTCGGAATCTGAAAATCAAGCGGCTTTAGTTGATGGTCATGAGGGACTCAGGCGAACTTCCATCCCTTGCGGAACTTCGGCTTCAGGTACTGGTTGGCCTCCGGCCGGTTGGTGATGCGCATCTTGACCGCGTCCCACTCCAGCTTGCCTTCGAACTTCATGGCGATGACGCCGAGCAGCATCCATTGCACAAACGGCCCGGCCACGCTGAAGTTGGAGCGCGCCGGATCACCGCCCTTGCAGGCCCGGATCCAATCGCGGTAGTGTCCGGGCGATCTGGTCAATAGCTGGGGTGGCGGCAGGTAGTCCTTCATTTTGGCATTCGGCATGAGGCGCGTCCGCTCGCCGTAGCAGCCCGTAGTGACCATGCCTTTGTCACCCAGGAACAGACTCCCGTTGATGTCCTTGCCGCCGATCAGTTCCCCTTCGGGAATGCCGGGGAACTTCGGAGCCTCCTTGAGCCCGTCGTGCCAGAAGAGCTGCAAGGCGGGCATGTTGTGGCGCGCCGGAAAGTCGAACCGGATCACGGACTGCTGCGGGAAGGTGTGTGGGCCCTTGCCTTCCTGCTGGATGCATTCCACGCTGGTTGGCGCCGTGAGCCGCATGGCCATGTTCGGTGTTCCGAGGATATGGCACGCCATGTCGCCGATGGCGCCGCAGCCGTATTCGGGGAATCCGCGCCAGTTGTGCGGCACGTACGCGGGACTGTACGGGCGCGGCTCCGCATCGCCGAGCCAGGCTTCCCAATCCAGAGTCTCCGGCACCGGCGCTTCTTTCGGCACTACGTCCGGGCCCTGGGGCCAGTACTTTCGCGGCCGGTCGGTCCAGGCATGGACCTCCGTCACGTTGCCGATCTCGCCGTTCCAGATGATCTCGCAGCATTCGCGCGCGCCGGGGTTGGAATAGCCCTGGTTGCCCATCTGGGTGGCCACTTTGTACTTCGCGGCGCCCAGTTCCGACTGGCGCGCCTCCCAGATGGTCCGGGTGAGCGGCTTCTGGCAGAACACGTGTTTGCCGCGAGCCATGGACCACATGGAGGCTGAGCCGTGCATGTGGTCCGGACACGACACCAGGACCGCGTCGATTTCGCGCTCGTGCTTGTCGAACATGCGCCGGTAATCCTTGTACTTCGGCACGTTCGGGAACTGCTTGAATGTCCGGTCCGCGCGTTTGCCGTCCGGATCGGCAAAGGCGATGATGTTTTCGGTCCTGCAGCCGTTGATGTCGCTGTTGCCCTTGCCGCCGGCGCCGATGGCGGCGATATTCAACTTCTCATTGGGGGGATTTGTAGCCGGCGCCCTGGAGCGAGGGGGCGCTGCCGAAGCCGGTGGTTGGCACCGCACCTGCCAGTAGAGTGCCGTAGAAGAAGTGGCGGCGGGAAAAGGCGTGGTCTGCTATGGGCTCATGCTACACGAACGGGTGTGACGCCCGCGACGCCGGCTGGCGGCTTGTCATATGCTAAATGCTGAGCCGGGTGGTGATTCCGGCGCTGGAGTTCGTTCCACCGCTAAAGGCCGGTCATGCAATAACCATTCCAACCGCGCGCGCTAGGAAGCGGTTGTGCCGAGCTGGCAAGGTTATTCCGTGACGAGTCCTAAGCCGGGACGGGCTCCGTCTGCGCGGCGCGCTCCGGCTCAGGAACGCGCGAAGGAGAAGTATGGAAATGCTGGCAATCCGTCCCGTCCGCTGGTTGGCTCTCGCAGCCTGTCTCTGTGCCTGCGCTCTGGCCCAGGCCCCCAACAAGAGCGAGGCTTTTCGAAAGGAGTTTCTCGACAAGTTCGCGCGCACCGGGCTCAATACAACGCCTCCGGACGCCATGATGCTGCGCATCCTGGTAGAGAGCAGCGGCGCCAAGCGTGGAGTTGAGATCGGCGCGGCCAGCGGCTTCGGCGCGATGAACATGGGCATCGGGTTTGAGCGGACCGGCGGTCAGCTGTTTTCGTTGGAGATCGATCCGCGGCGCGTTCAGGTAACGCGGGAGAATCTGCAGAAGGTCGGCCTGGAAAACACGGTTACTGTGGTGGAAGGTGACGCCCTGAAGAGTCTGTCCAGCCTCACCGGCGAGTTCGATTTCGTTTTCATCGACGCGCTGAAGCCCGACTATCTGAAATACCTCAAGCTCATTGAGCCCAAGCTCAAGCGCGGGGCCGTGGTCGTGGCTGACAACGTCATCGTCTCCGAGCGCCAGATGACCGATTACCTGTCCTATGTCCGGACCAGCCCCAACTACGATACGGTCACCATTCGAGCGTCGGACGAGAAGGGCGATGGGATGACGATCAGCTATAAGATCCGCTGACCTCGGGCCGGCGGCGGGCGAACTCCAGCAGGGCGGCGATGGCCTGGTCATAGCCGGCCAGCGACCGGTTGCGATCAGCCGCCACCAGCGGGCGCAGCATGTGGGCGCGTTCCTGGACCTTGGCTTCCAGCCACGACCCCGGCCCGGCCAGAGCGCTCAGTTGCCCCATCGCCGCGCGGAAGAGCTCCTGGCCCAGCGGTTGGGCCATCACGGACGACGCCAGCACGCCGGTGCCGGTTTGCGGCCACAATGGCGCCTGCCAGTTACCGAACGACAGCTCTTTGCCCCACGGGATCAGGTAAGCCGCGGCCGGTTTCTTCGCCGCATAGAAGTAGAGCCCGTCGGCGCCTTTGTCACTGAGTAGCCCCTGGCGATCGTCGCAGAACGACTCGGCGGCCAGCACGCGGGCCAGATGGCCCAGATCCGGATGGGCGCCGCCAGGCAGCGCCAGATGCCCCTGCTCGAACATTGCCCGCATCCGGGTGGCCTTCTTGCCCAGGCGCTCCGGGCGGGGCCCGGCGGCGTGGTACTGGCAAAGGAACCCCTTGCTTTCGCGGAAGTGGCGGTGCAGGAAGCGGTGGTCAATTTCCTCGCCTAAGCCGAACAGACCAGCCTCTTGCCGATTGATGAAGACCCGTGCGAAACTGCGGCGCGGGGCCGCCACACCGGCTTTCCGGAACAGCTTCATGGCCAGCCAGTCGTGCAGGGCCGTGGGATCATTGGCGAGGTTGTTGAGTACCAGCCCCTCCACATTGTCCAAAGCGCCCGGCTTTCCCTTGCCGTGCAGGTCGATCCGCAGGCCGGGCTTGGCTGCATTGCGGCTGCTGCGGCCGCGGGCCCGCAGACGCACCGACGGCAGACTGACGCCGTTCCAGGACACTGCCGCCGGATAGTAGTCATTTGATGCGACACCGGCCCGCAGGCGGCCCCAATCGCGGCTGTCCAGCTCCACATAGAACTCATGAATCGCGGCGGACGCAAATAGAGTACGGCTGGCTTTGGGCGCCGGCTTGGCGGACGCGGAGGGGCTTCCCGATTTGGCTAAAACGGCGGGTGCCGTGATCAGGCCGGAGCAGAATAGGCGGCGGTTCATCGTGACATTCCTTTCAAAAATGGGCTTGATGCTTCTCATCGGCGCGAGCCGGGCCCGCTAGAGCCAAAAACGAAATGAAAAGTAGGCTATACTGATTAGGTAAAGAAGAAAATCTGCTCACGTCTCTCCCCCCTCTGGTGGCTGGATCGCCGATTCGCTTCCCCCAAACACAGTCTGAATGAACAACTTTTCTGAACTCTCCCTGTCTTCCGTGCTGAAGGAGAACCTTGCCAGGCACGGCTTTGTCACCCCAACCCCCGTGCAGGCCCAGGCGATTCCGCCGGCCCTGCTAGGCCGCGATCTGGTTGCCACCGCACAAACCGGTACCGGCAAGACGCTGGCCTTTGTATTGCCGATGCTGGAAAAGCTCTCCGCCGCGCCACTGGCCAAAGGTGTGCACGCCGTAGTTCTGAGCCCCACTCGCGAACTCGCGATCCAGATCCATGAAGCCTTTTCGCTGCTGGCCTCCGGCACCGGCATCCGCGCCGCGGTGGTCGTCGGCGGCTTGAATGAGCAGAAGCAACTGCTGGAAATCCGCAAGGGAGCGCAGGTTCTCATCTGCACGCCCGGCCGCCTGTGCGATTTCCTGGGGCGCCGGCTGGTACGCCTGTCCGGCGTCTCCATGCTCGTGCTGGACGAAGCGGACCGGATGCTCGACATGGGCTTCCTGCCCGCCATCACCGAGATCCTGGAGACGATGCCGGAAACCCGGCAGACGCTGTTTTTCTCCGCCACCATTGAACAGTCCGTGGCGCACCTCATCAACAACTATCTGAACGACCCGGTGCGCATCGCCATCGGTTCCACCACCAAGCCCGCCGAGGATGTTGACCTGCATGTCTACGAAGTAGAACAGGACCGCAAGCTCGGGCTGCTGCGGCTGATGCTGGCCGACGAGCAGGGCTCGTTTCTGGTCTTCGCCCGGACCAAGCACGGGGCTGACCGGCTGTCGAAGAAGCTCTCGGCGCACGGCGTGAAGGCCACCAGCATTCACGGTGACCGCACACAGGCCCAGCGCAACCAGGCGCTGAAGGGTTTCCAGCAGGGCTACTACCGCGTCCTGGTGGCCACCGATGTCGCCGCCCGCGGGATCCACGTGGACGGGATCGCGCACGTCGTCAACTTCGACCTGCCGCAGGTGCCGGAAGACTTCATCCATCGCGTGGGCCGGACCGGCCGCGCCGGGGCGCGCGGAGTGGCTTCCACGTTTCACACGCGCAATGAGCGGTCTGAGATCCGCCGCATTGAGCGCACCATCAAGACCCGGCTGGAGCCCCGGCAGGTGGCGGCTAACCTGCCGCAGGAAGACCGGTCGTTGACGGCCGCTACGGTGGTCGCCATGCCCCAGCCGTCGTTCCGTCCGCAGGCCCAGCACCACCGGTCCCAGGGCCACCCGGCTGCGTTCACGACGCGGCGCCGCGCGATCCGCGCCGCCCGCTAAACGCCCGGCCTTGGCATCGATGACCCGTTTGAGAGCCAGCCGCCAACGCGGCAGGCTTCTGAACGGGTCGTTTTCGTTGGGCGGGATGCTTAACCGTTTTGGGGATTTCACGTGTTCAAGCGCGCGAAATCGCGATCTGACGGTTGCGGCTCCGATTGGATTCAGCTACTGGCAGAGGCGCGAGGGTCAGCGAGCGTTGTCGCTCCCCAAAACGGTTAAGCACCCCGTTGGGGGCGCTTCACCCGCCCGGCGGCCGTCCTGTGTTGTGATGGTACGCGGGTGAACGATGTCAGACCTCGGCAATAGAAAACTTCTCCGGCTGATTCACAGTCAGGCTCCGATCCGCGTCTGCGACAACGGAGGCTGGTCCGATACCTGGTTTGCGGGCCACGGGCAGGTCTTCCACATCGCGGTCCTGCCGGGCGTGGAGGTGCAGGTCAAGGTATTCGAGCAGACGCCGGGCGAGGCGCGCATCACCATCCACGCCGAAAATTACGGCGACCGCTACTCGATTGAGCCGCCCAAGGGGAACTACTCCAAGCATCCGCTGATCGAAGCGGCGATGGAGTACATGGGCATCCCTCACGGAGTGGCCGTGGAGGTGCTGATCCACTCCGAAGTGCCTGCGGGGTGCTCCACCGGCACGTCGGCGGCGGTGAGCACGGCGTTGATTGGCGCGCTGGACCTTTTGCGCGGCGGGCGGTTGGCGGCGCACGAAGTGGCGCTGGCGGCCCAGCGGATCGAGACGCAAATGCTCAACCTGCAGTGCGGCATTCAGGACCAGATCGCGTCCGCCTATGGTGGCATCAACTACATCGATATGTACCAGTATCCGCACGCCTCGGTGAGCCGCGTGCCTGCGCCGGAGATGCTGCTGTGGGAGTTGGAGGCGAGGCTGAGTCTGGTCTTTGTGGGGCAGAGCCACAACTCGTCGGACGTGCACAAACAGGTAATCGCGGAGCTGGAGCGCGGCGGGTCCGGCCAGGCGAAGCTGGAGCCGATCCGGCGTTGCGCGCGAGAAGCGAAGGAGGCTCTGTGCGCCGGCGATCTGCCGCGGCTGGGGCAAGCCATGATCGACAACACGGCAGCCCAGGCGGCGTTGCATCCGGAACTGGTGGGTGTGCATCACCGGGCGATTATCGAAATCGCCAAGGCGCACCACGCCGCCGGCTGGAAGGTGAACGGCGCGGGCGGAGAAGGTGGCTCCATCACGCTGCTCTCGGGGCCGGACTATGGCGGCAAGCGGGCGATGATGAAAGAGATTGAAGCCAACAGCCAGTACCGGGAGATCCCGATCCGGCTGAGCCCGGAAGGGCTGCGCGTTTGGGAAAGCGGCATCGACGATGGCCCTGGGGGAACGCCAAGATAGCCGTTCCGGCGGCGGCTGCCCGGTGTCCTAGTGAACACACAGAAGATCGGCCGGGGGCTGGAACGCCCTGAAGCCGGGGTCTTTTGATACTGGTTGGCCGGTGGCGTTGGCGGATTTTCGCCGCCGGTCAGCCAGGGGTTCCCCTCGACGGACACGAAGGCCTAAACTTGCTATTAGCCATCGGAGGAGATGGCCGGAGGTTTGCTTGTGTCGAGGCCAAAAAAGTGGATTATTGGGCTCAGCGCCGGTTTTGGGACGATTTTGCTCGTCCTACTTGGCCTGGGTTTCTATTTTGCAGATCGTTTTGACCCGTTTCTGCGCGAGCAGACGCTTTCGTACCTGAGGCAGAAGTTCAACGCCGATGTTGAGTTGGCGGCACTGAAAGTGCGAATGCCGCTGGATTCGCCGCTGGAGATTCTGGCTCGCGGCGGCAGGGGCGCGATGGTGCGCATCTCCGGCGAACGGTTGTCTCTGAGGCTCCGTTCTCTGCCGGGCCGGCCCGCTTTGATGGCCATGCGCAGGTTCTCTTTCGAGGTGGACTTGCGCTCCGCGCTGGACAACAAAGCACTGGTCCGAAAGGTGCGGCTCGAAGGGCTGGAATTGACCCTGCCGCCGAAGGGTGAGAAGGCGAAGGCGGCTCCAGCGGCGCAGCCGGACCGGCTACGCCAGCCAGGCGATCCAGCCAACCCACCCGGTGAGCGAATGCAGGTGCAGATCGACGAAATTGTCGCCGATGGCACCCGGCTTTCGATCCTCCCGCGCAACCCCGCCCGAGCCCCGCTGGTATTCGAAATCCACAAGCTGCGGTTAGAGTCCGCCGGTACCGAAGTGGCGATGCGTTATCAGGCGGAGTTGACCAACGCCAAGCCGCCCGGTCTGGTTCGTGCCACAGGCACGTTCGGGCCATGGAATACGGAAGAGCCCTCGGAAACGCCGCTGGCGGGGCAGTTCGATTTCCGCGATGCCGACCTGAGCGTGTTCAAGGGCATCGCCGGGAAGCTCGCATCCACGGGCAAGTTTCAAGGCGAACTGAGCCGCTTCGAAGCCGATGGCGAGGCTCGGGTGCCGGACTTCCGGTTGACGGCTTCCGGCAACCCGGTTCCACTGGAGGTCACCTACCACGCGATTGTGGATGGCACCAACGGCAACACGCTGCTGGACCCCGTGCAGGCGAAACTGGGCCAATCGCTGTTCGACGTGAAAGGCGGAGTGGTGCGCGACGCCGGCGAGAAGGGCAAGACCGTGGATCTGGACGCTACGTTCCGCCGTGGGCGGCTGGACGACGTGCTGCGGCTGGCGGTGAAGGGGCCGAAGCCCATCCTGCGCGGGGGCCTCGGTTTGCGTGTGAAGATCAGAGTGCCGCCTGGAAAGGGACCGATCGAGAACCGGCTGGGGTTGAGCGGGAATTTCCGGTTGATCGACGCGCGGTTCACCAATCCGGAGATTCAGAACGAACTGGACGTGCTGAGCCGGCGCGCCCAGGGGAAGCCGGATGACACCGGCGTGGCGGAGGTTCCCTGGCAGATGGACGGCACATTCCAGATGAGTGGCGGCCGCATTACCTTTCCAAAGCTGAATTTTGCGCTTCCGGGCGCGCATGCCGAGATGGCCGGCAATTTCGTTTTCGCCGGGCAGGAGATGGACTTCCACGGAACAGGCTTCGTAAAAGCGCGTGTCTCACAGATGATGAAGACGCGCTGGAAACGGTGGGTGCTGAAGGCGGTAGACCCGAACTTTGCCAAAGACGGTTATGGCGCGGTGGCGGACTTCAAGATCTGGGGCACGCGGGACAAGCCCCAATTCGGGCTTGATCGCGGCGACGGCAAGGACAAAAAGAAAGAGACCCGGTGACGGCCCGGGTCTCTTCCTCCATTGCAGGAATCGGCTAGTCGAGGCCGAGCAGGCGCCGGTTGCGCTTGGCGTCTGAGGCTCCGCCGGCGAAATCGTCGAAGGCTTTCTTCGGCACATCGATGAGCATGGATTGGATGAACGGTGCGCCTTCGGCTGCGCCCTGGGAGGCGTCCTTGTAGCAGCACTCCCACTCCAGAACGGCCCAGCTCTTGTAGCCGGCGGCGGTGAGGCGGGAGAAGACCTGCTTGAAGTCCACCTGGCCATCGCCGAGGGAGCGGAAGCGGCCGGGCCGCTCTTTCCAGTTTTCGTAACCGCCGTAGACGCCTGCCTTGGCCGATGGGCGGAACTCGGCGTCCTTCACATGGAACGCCTTGATGTAGGGGCCGTAGGTGTCGATGAAGCCGACGTAGTCCATGCACTGGAGAATGAAGTGCGAGGGGTCGTAGTTGATGGCGAGGCGCGGGTGGTTGCCGCTGGCGGCGAGCAGACGCTCAAACGTGCAGCCATCGTGCAGATCCTCGCCGGGGTGCAGCTCAAAGGCGATGTCCACGCCGTTTTTGTCGGCGTAATCAAAGATGGGCTTCCAGCGCTTGGCCAGCTCCTTGAAGCCCTCTTCCACCATGCCGGCGGGGCGCTGCGGCCAGGGGTACATCATGGGCCACAGCAGAGCGCCGGTGAAGGACGGCGACACGGTGAGGCCGAGATTCTTCGAGGCCTTGATGACGAGCTTCATCTGCGCCGTAGCCCACTGCGCGCGCGCCTTCGGATTGCCGCGCACTTCCGGGGCGGCGAAGCCATCGAAGAGTTCGTCGTAGGCAGGGTGCGAGGCCACGAGCTGGCCTTGCAGGTGCGATGCGAGTTCTGTGATCTCCAGGCCGTTGGTCTGGCCCTTCAAGTCGTCGCAGTAGGTTTTGGACTCCGCTGCCCGCTTGATATCGATGACGCGCGAATCCCAGGACGGGATTTGCACGCCCTTATAGCCGAGCTCCCTGGCCCACGCTGTAATGTTGGGCAGCGTGTTAAACGGGGCTTCGTCGCCCATGAACTGGGCCAAAAAGATGGCCGGGCCTTTGATCTGTGACATGGTCGCCTCTCCTAAGAATGAGTCCGCAATGGGAACCGACTCCCCCATCGTATTCGTTTGTAGGGTGGCAAGCAACGACGCATCGCGCAAACTGAGACCGGTCTAACCTCATTGTTCGCCGGGTTCTGAGTCCAACATCCCACCGCTCCGGCATGCTATCCGATCCTCGCCGGCCGGTACCTGATCCAGCACGAGCGACGCCTCTGATCCTCTGTAATGGGGTCGCCGCAAAAGACCGGCTAGAACAGCACTATCTTGACAAGCCATCCGGCCTGCTGTATGAATTGGTCCAGGGGATGTAGTATGCCGTTGATGACCGTAGCACGAATAAGAGGAGAACTATGCTATACAAATCGATCGGTTTCAGCGTTATCATTGCCTGTTTGCAGTTGGCTCAGGCGCAGGTCGTTCCAATGGTTGGAGGGGGTGAAGGCAGCACACTGAATCAGATGGCCTTTGAACAGGGCAGAGCCCAGGCAGCTCTATCAAAGGACCCGAGCCGCTCCGTCTATGTTTTTACTGGAGACCGAATCATCCCCCAACTAGTCGATGGCGCGGGCTGGCAGACCCAAATGACGTTTGTGAATCTGGAAAACCATCCAGTCCGCTTCAATGTGTACTTCTTTGCAGACAATGGAACTGATTTATACATCCCAATCGTCGGCGCGGGAGTCGTTAGGGGTGTGGCCGTCGCCCTTTCATCGGCAGAGTCCACGACAATTGACACAGCCGGCTCCGGATCGGCGCTATCGCAGGGGTGGGCCAGCTTCCAGACGGAGGACTTAAATGACTCAGTGGGTGGGATCACCGTGTTTAAGCAGTCGGTGGCCGGCAGGCCCGACTCCGAAGCAGTCGTGCCCGTAGTCAACAAGTTCGACGCCCACTTCGTCCTGTTGTTCGACAATACGAACTGGGTCACAGCGATAGCGATCGCCAACCCTAGTTCCGAGACTGTCGTCATACCATTTAACATCCGGGATGAGGCCGGGAATATTGCGGAGGCACAGACGATGACCTTGGCACCCTACGAGCACAAGGCTTTTGTGATTCCGGACGTATACCCAATCACTCGGGGTCGACGCGGCAAGATGGAGTTCGTCACCCCAGGGTTTGGCATTGCGGCGCTCGGCCTAAGATTCACCGGGTCAGGGGCGTTTACGTCGTTCCACGTCCTATCGAACTTCGCATGGAAGTGAGACCCCTGGCGATGTCCCTCACCGCAGCAGTTTCATAAGGTCTGGTGTGGCTCCTGCGACCTTCCACACCATGAGGCTGCGCGACATCATCAAGCTGCTGGAGTCCGACGGTTGGCGCTTGGCCCGTCAGAAGGGCAGCCATCGGCAGTAACACCATCCGGACAAGCCGGGGACCGCCACAGTAGCGGGTCGCCCCAGCCAGGATCTCTCTCCGGACATGATCAGTAGTAATCTGAAGCAAGCGGGACTGTCCCGGAAAGACCTCCGATGGAATCCTATGTCGTCGTGATTGAGAAGACCGCCACAGGGTATGGTGCCCACGTCCCCGACCTTCCCGGCTGTATTGCCGCCGCCGAAACTCTGGAAGTGGCCAAGCGACTCATTGCGGAAGCCGTGGAATACCACCTCCAAGGCATGGCCGAAGCGGGAGAGCCCATCCCGGAACCCACCACCGTCACCACCATGGTTGAAGTTCGGGCGGCGTAGCGGCCCGCCTCTGGATCGGAACAACCTGAATCCATG
>JBBQLF010000024.1:0-17335 GCA_038327695.1 Bryobacterales bacterium | reverse complement strand
TTCACACCGGGTTCCCTCTTGCGCGGCCAGCGCGAACGCCGGCCGACCAGTCGTATTCAGATTATCCCGTCCTATTTGCGGCGTGTCAATGCGGAAGCGTGAAGGTGACTTCCAGCCCCGGCTGCGCGTTGCGCGCTGAAAGAGCGCCGTGGTGCAGGCGAATGGCCCGCTGCGCGATGGCGAGGCCCAGGCCCACGCCGCCGGAATCGCGCGAGCGGTCAGCCTGCACGCGGAAGAACGGCCGGAAGATCCCGGTCAGCATCGCCTCTGGCACACCCGGCCCGAAGTCGCGCACGCGAATCGTAATGCCGGTATTGGTTGCCTCAGCCTGCAGCGTAACCTTGCCGCCGCCCACGGTGTGGCGCACGGCATTCTGCACAACGTTCTCAATCGCGCGGCGCAGCAGCACTTCGCGCCCCTGGCAGTGGATGCCGTCTGGAATGATGGCGTCCAGATCGAATGTGGTTCGGATCGAGCGCAGCATCGCGGATAAGTCGATCGGATCGTTCGGGCGCTGCGACGGATCGCCCTCGGCCCGGGTCATGTCCGTGAGCTCGCTGATCAACTCCGAGAGCCGCGCGATGTCCTGTTGGGCGGACTCGGCGCGGCCCATCTGGACGGCCAGCGAGAGCCTCGTCAGGGGTGAGCGCAGCTCATGTGAGATGTCCTGCAACAAACGGCGCTCAGCCGTGAGCAGCGTCTCCAGCCGGTCCGCCATGGTGTCGAAATCGCGGGCCAGGTCGCCGAGTTCGTCGTGGCGGCGGGACTTCGTGCGCAAACTGAGGTCGCCCGCGCCAAAGCTGCGGACCGTCACGCTCAACAAGCGCAACGGCTTGGCCAGATGGCGGGCGAAAACCCACGCCATCAGCGCCACAAGAATCGCGATCCAGGAAAAGTAGGGCAAAAACGATAGCGGGTCCGGGCGCGGCGGCGCGCTGGAGATCATGGTGAATCGTCCGTCCGCCGTCGTGAACGCCATCAGGGGTGAGCGCGGCCGGGCCTCGGCCTTCTGCCGCGAGCGATCCTCCCCGGTCAGCACGTCGCGGTTGTTGCCATCGAGCAGATAGTGGCCGGGCGTCATGAATCGATCAAGCTTGTCCAGGTAGCGGCGCAACTCCGGCGCGCCGCCTTTCTCATACGCTTCGACGGCGGTTTCCAGCTCCAGTTTGTGCAGTCCCGTGAACATCATCCGCGGCTCGGCCGGACGCGGCGTAAACCAGATGTTGGTCACCATGAAGGCCGCGAACGAAACCGCCAGCGTGGCAAAGAACCAGAGCGTCAGCTTGGCGAAAATGGATCTCACTGTGTGTCCTGCGTAAAAATGTAGCCGGTGCCGCGGATGGTCCGGATGAGCGCGCCGGCGTCGCCCAGCTTGCGGCGGATATGGCTGAGGTGCACGTCGATGGAGCGGTCAAACGGGGACGCCTCCCGCTGGTACAGCCGCAGCGCGATGTCGTCCCGGGAGACCACGCGGCCCGCGGCGCTCATCAAAACGTCCAGGATCTCGAACTCCACGGCGGTCAACTCCACGGCCTGACCGGCGAGGAAGACGTTGCGCGCCGCCGGCTCCAGCCGCACTCCGCAAAACTCAATGGCGGCGGCCTTACCGCGCGCCGTCACGCCGGTGGCGCGGCGCAGAACGGCCTGAATCCGCGCCACCAGCTCATCGGGATGGAACGGCTTCGGCAGGTAATCGTCCGCGCCGGCGCGCAAACCCTGAATGCGGTCATCGGGCTCGCCGCGGGCGGTCAGCATGAGCACCGGCGTACCGTTGACACGGCGCAGTTCATCCAGCACGGCAAAACCATCCATGCCGGGCATCATGACATCCAGCAGGATCAACTCAAACCGCTTGGCCGTGGCCAGGCGCAGCCCGCTGACGCCGTCATTGGCGGTCTCGGACTCAAACCCTTTTTGCGCCAGATAGTCCCGCAATAGGGCCGTCAGGTCGCGGTCGTCGTCAATCAGCAGAAGCGCCACACCCCGATTGTAGGACCGCGCGCGCCGCTTGTCCGGCGTTTTACACTTCTTAACCCCCTGATACACTGAAGATTCCCCACTTGCGCAAGACTCTACGCATCTTCTCCGGTATCGGCCTGGTCATTGTCGGCATCGCTGGTCTGATCCTGCCGATCATGCCGGGCTGGGTGTTCCTGATTCCGGGGCTGGTCATTCTGGCGGAGTACTTTCCGGCGCTCCGGCGTCTGGTGGATTGGGCCAAGCGAGTCTATGAGAAGCAGAAAAGCAAGCACGAGGGATAGTCCGGCGGCATGATCAAGAACATCTCCGTGCACGGGGCGCGGATGCACAATCTGAAGAACATCAGCGTGGAGATCCCCCGCAATACGCTGACGGTGATCACCGGCCTGAGCGGCTCCGGTAAGTCCTCGCTGGCGTTTGACACCATCTACGCCGAAGGCCAGCGGCGCTACGTGGAGACGCTCTCGCCCTACGCCCGCCAGTTTCTGGATCAGATGGAACGGCCCGAAGTGGACTCCATTGACGGCCTCAGCCCGGCCATCTCCATCGAGCAGAAAACCACCAATCGCAGCCCCCGCTCCACGGTTGGCACCATTACCGAGATCTACGATTACCTCCGCCTGCTGTGGTCGTCCATCGGGGAGCCGCACTGCCCCAACTGCGCCATCCCCATCTCCAAGCAGACCACCCAGCAGATTCTGGAGCAGATCCTGGCCATCCGGCAGGACGAGCGCATCATGATCCTGGCGCCCGTGGCGCGCGGCCGCAAAGGTGAGTACAAGAAGGAACTGGAGAAATTCGCGCGCGCCGGATTTGTGCGCGCCCGGATCGATGGCACACTGCGCGGGCTCGATGAAGAGATCCTGCTCGACAAGCGCAAGAACCACACCATCGAGGTTGTGGTGGATCGCCTGCTCGTGAAGCCGGGTCTGGCCAAGCGCCTGGAGGCCTCCATTGAGACGGCCACCAAGCTGGCCGGAGGGCTGGTGACGGTGGCCGTGGTGGACGGCGAGGAGCGGCTCTACTCGCAGAAAATGGCCTGCCCGGACTGCGGCGAATCGGTGCCGGAGATCGAACCGCGCTCGTTCTCGTTCAACAGCCCCTACGGCGCCTGCGACGCTTGTCACGGACTCGGCAGCAGCTGGAGTTTTGATCCCGGCAAGGTGATCGTCGATGCGTCCAAGCCGCTGTTTGACGGCGGCCTCGGCCCGGGCGGCACCTCCGCCCTCATGCAGCAGGCAGTGAGCGCCGCCGCGCTGAAGCTCAAGATCAACATCTCCAAGCCGTTTGAGAGCTTGCCCCAGAAAGCGCAGCAGGCGCTGCTGTCCGGCAGCGGCGATTTCCAGGGCATCATCAAGATCCTGGAGCGCGCCTTCGAGGACTACACCGAGGGCTACCGCGACTACCTGATGGAGTTCATGGCGGCCACGCAATGTGACGCCTGCAAGGGCATGCGGCTGAAGCCGTCCAGCCTGGCGGTGCGCGTGAAGGGCATCTCCATTGGCGCTTTCACGGCCCTGCCCGTGGCGCGCGCGCTGCCTGCCGCAAAGGCTTGGAAGCTCACTCCGCGCGAGGAACAGATCGCCACACGCATCGTAGAAGAGATTCGCAACCGGCTGGAGTTCCTCACACGCGTCGGGCTGGACTACCTCTCGTTGGACCGCTCTGCCGCCACGCTCTCCGGCGGTGAGGCGCAGAGGATCCGGCTGGCTACGCAGATCGGCTCCAAGCTGCGCGGCGTGTTGTATGTGCTGGATGAGCCATCCATCGGCCTGCATCCGCGCGACAATTCGCGGCTTCTCGACACGCTCACGCACCTGCGGGATCTGGGCAACACGGTGCTGGTGGTGGAGCACGATCTGGAGACCATCGAGCGCGCCGACTACGTCATCGATCTCGGCCCCGGCGCCGGCCGCCTGGGCGGCGAAGTGGTGGCGGCCGGCACGCCCAAACAGATCGCCGCCAAGAAGGACTCGCTCACGGGCCAGTACATGCGCGGCGCGCGCGCGGTCGAGACGCCGGCCTACCGCCGTCCCGGCAACGGCAACAAACTCGTCGTCAAGGGCGGCCGCGAACACAATCTGAAAGACGTGACGGTGGAGTTCCCGCTCGGCACGCTCACCGTCGTCACCGGCGTGAGCGGCAGCGGCAAGTCCACGCTCATTCACGATCTGCTCTACCGCACGCTCTCGCAGCACTTATACGGCAGCAAGGCGCGGCCCGGCAACTTCGACGGCGTGGACGGCCTGGAACTGATCGACAAGGTCATCGAGATCGACCAGGCGCCCATTGGGCGCTCCCCACGCTCCAATCCAGCCACTTATACGGGTGTTTTCACCCCGATTCGTGACATTTTTGCGATGTTGCCGGAGTCCCGTGAGCGCGGCTACAAACCCGGCCGCTTCAGCTTCAACGTCAAGGGCGGCCGTTGTGAGGCCTGCCAGGGCGACGGCATGAAACGCATCGAGATGAACTTCCTGCCCGATGTCTTCGTGCCCTGCGACGTCTGCCGCGGCAAGCGCTACAACAGCGAGACGTTGCAGGTGAAATACAACGGCGTCTCCATCTCGGCCCTGCTGGAGACCACCATCGAGGACTCCCTGGCGCTGCTCGGCAACATCCCGGCCATCAAGCAGAAGCTCCAGACCATCGTCGATGTCGGCTTGGGCTATCTGCATCTAGGGCAGAGCGCCACGACTCTGTCCGGCGGCGAGGCGCAGCGCATCAAGCTGGCGCGCGAGTTGAGCAAGCGCCAGACCGGGCGCACGTTTTACATCCTGGATGAGCCGACAACCGGGCTGCACTTTGAAGACGTGCGGCGGTTGATGGACGTGTTGAATCAGCTGGTGGACCTCGGTAACACCGTGCTGGTGATCGAGCACCATACCGACGTCATGAAGTGCGCGGACTGGATTATTGACCTCGGCCCGGAGGGCGGCGAGAAGGGCGGTGAGGTGGTGGTCACCGGCACGCCGGAGCAGATTGTGAAGAGCCGCCGCAGCCACACGGCACGCGCGCTTGAAAAAGTGCTGAAAAACCGCAAAGCTGAGTAGGAAGTCCCGCTTTGAGCAAGTACAACCAGCAGCCTTTGGAGTTTGACCGGCTCACCACGGTCCCCATCGCCGAGCGCGGCGGCAAGGTGCGTCTGGAGCACATGGGCGGCGTGCATGGGAAGGGCGACAGCGCTGCCGCGTGGCTCGATAAGCTGCCGAAGTTGCTGGCGGCGGATTCCCTCCGCGGCGTGGTGACAGCCATGCTGGCGGCGCGGCGGCAACAGCGCGCCATGCTGTGGGGCCTGGGCGGCCACGTCATCAAGTGCGGCCTCGCGCCGGTGCTCACGGATCTGATGAACCGCGGCTACGTCAGCGGCTTCGTCATGAACGGCGCGGCGTCCATCCACGATTTCGAGATCGGCATCGCCGGCTGCACCAGCGAGGACGTGGAGTCCGTGTTGCCGGACGGGCGCTTCGGCTCCGCCGAAGAGACGGGCCGCGAAATGAATGCGGCCATCGCCCAGGCGCAGCGTGACGGCATCGGCATCGGCGAGGCGCTGGGCGCGCGGCTCGACAAACTGGTCCCGCCGGAAAACGCCGGCGCCTGTCTGCTGCTGCAAGCCTGGCGGCGCAACATCCCGGTCACGGTGCACGTCGCCGTGGGCACGGACACGCCGCACACCCATCCCCAGGCCGACGGAGCCGCCATCGGGGCAGGCACGCACTATGACTTTCGCCTGTTCTGCTCGCTGCTCCGCGAGCTGAACGGCGGTGGCGTCTACTTAAACGTCGGCAGCGCGGTGGTGCTGCCGGAGGTCTTCCTGAAGGCCGTCTCGGTAGTCCGCAATCTCGGCTATCCGCTCGCCGATTTCACCACCGTGAACTTCGATTTCTTCCAACACTACCGTCCGCGTGTCAACGTGGTAGACCGGCCCCACGCCCAGGCCGGCGGGCACGGCTACGCCATCACGGGCCATCATGAGATTCTCATCCCGCTGCTGGCCGCCCTGCTGATCGAGTCCGAACCATGACGGCGCCGCCACCTCCGCAGCGGCAGCCGTTCTGGACCTGGGGCGATGCCGCGCTTTTTGTTTGTCTCATTCCGCCCAGCCTGGCTGTGGCGATCTTTCTCTCGATGGGCGTGTTCGGCCTCTTGAGCCAACCGCCCGGCGAGAGCGTCCGCCTGCTTGGGCCCCAGTTCGTCTTCTTCGGCGTCTGGCTGGGCGCCTTGTGGCTACTGCTGAAGATCCGCCACGACGAACCCTTCTGGGCGTCGATGGCCTGGCGAATTCCGTGGCCGCACATGAGCTGGACCGTCTGGCTCGGCCCGGTCCTGGTGCTGGCCGTGGCGCTCCTCGGCGAGGCCATGCACACGCCCGAGATTGAGAACCCAATCCAGCGCCTGCTGCGCGACAAATGGTCGATCCTCGTCGTCGCTTTCTTCGGCACCACGCTCGGACCGCTTGCCGAAGAGCTGGTATTCCGCGGATTCCTGCAGCCCCTGATGACCCGCACGTTCGGCATGGCTGCCGGCATCGCGCTGGCCAGTCTGCCATTCTCGCTCGCCCACGGACCCCAGTATTCCTGGAGCTGGCGGCACATTCTTCTTTTGTTTCTGGCGTCGGTCGTGTTCGGCGCTGTGCGCTGGCGCACCGGCTCCACGGCCGCCTCCACGCTGGTGCACGCCACCTACAACCTCACGTTTCTCGCTGGCTATCTTCTGCAACGAAAGGACCTGCTCAACTAATGGTGGAAACCATTCAATGGACCGGCGCCGGCGTCGTCATGATCGATCAGACGAAGCTGCCGCGCCTGGAGGAGTTCGTCACCTGCACCACGTACCTGGAGATGGCCGATGCCATCAAGACCATGGTGATCCGCGGCGCGCCCGCCATCGGCGTGGCTGCTGCCATGGGCGTGGCGCTGGGCGTGCTGAAGGCCGCGCCCGAAACGCTCGACTCCGAGTTTGAGACCATCTGCGCGACGCTCGCCGCCACGCGCCCCACCGCCGTGAATCTCTTCTGGGCGATTGACCGCATGAAGAGGCTCTACGCGGCAGTGCGCGGCCAGAGCATCGATGCGATCCGCGCCGCCATGGTTGCGGAAGCGCAGCTCGTCTACCGTGAAGACATCGCCATCAACATGGCCATGGGCGCCCACGGCGCGCCGCTGGTGCCGGACGGCAAGACCGTGCTCACCCACTGCAACGCCGGTGCGCTGGCCACGGCCGGCTTCGGCACGGCGCTGGGCGTCATCCGCGCCGCCGTCAACGCCGGCAAAAAGATCGATGTCTTCGCCGATGAGACGAGACCATTCCTGCAGGGCGCGCGTCTCACGGTGTGGGAACTCCAGCAGGACAACATCCCCGTGACGCTGATCACCGACAACATGGCCGGCCATTTCCTGAAGAGCGGCCGCATTGGCTGCGTCGTGGTAGGCGCGGACCGGATTGCGGCCAACGGCGACGTAGCCAACAAGATCGGCACCTATGGCGTGGCCGTGCTGGCGAAGGAAAACGGAGTGCCCTTCTATGTGGCCGCGCCCATCTCCACGCTGGACCTGACGCTGGCATCCGGCGACCAGATCCCGATCGAGGAGCGGCCTTCGACGGAGGTGACTGAGGTCTTCGGCGTGCCCGTCGCGCCAGAGGGCACCGCCGTCCAGAATCCGGCCTTCGACGTGACGCCAAACCGCTACGTCACCGGCATCATCACCGAAAAGGGCGTGGCCTGCGCACCCTACGAAATCACTCTCCCGGCATTGGCCGCCAAGGAATAACTCAATGAAGAAGACACTGTTACTACTCACTCTCTCCGCGCTCAGCCTGCTGGCTGGTCCGGCCACCGGGAAGCGCCTGGCCAGCTTCACGCTGCCCGACGCCACCGGCAAATACTACGACGTGCTCGA
Source organism: Bryobacterales bacterium (assembly GCA_038327695.1). Taxonomy (GTDB): domain Bacteria; phylum Acidobacteriota; class Terriglobia; order Bryobacterales; family Bryobacteraceae; genus Paludibaculum. The sequence continues at coordinate 9,455 of JBBQLF010000024.1, read as the reverse complement.
TTTTCGCGGCAAGCCGCTGCTGATCGACATCATGAAGACGGATTGCGCGCACTGCCAGGCATTCTCCCGAACGCTGGAACGCGTGAAGGCGCGCTACGGCAACCGCATCACCATTCTCTCCATCGTGAACCCGCCGGACGATCCGCCCAAGGTCGCCAACTACATCGCTCAGTTCAAGGTGAGTTCGCCCATCCTGTTTGACTTCGGCCAGGCCACCGCGGCCATGCTGAAGATCACGCCGCAGAATCCGGGCATCAGCCTGCCGCACCTGCTCGTTGTGGATGCCAACGGCATCGTGCAAAACGATTGGCCCTATGGCGCCGATCAGAAGGCCATCTTCGAAGGCGACGGCCTGTTTGCCATCCTCGACAAGATGCTGGCCGGCGCCAGGAAGTAGCTACGGCAGCTCGCTGATCCGCCACACGCCCAGCGCCTTATCCGAATACCCGCCGCCGGCCTCCGTGCAACCTTCCACCAGCACGCGGGCCGGCGGTTTCCATTGGAACGGAGCTTGCTCAAAGTTCAACATGCGCCAGTCGCCGTTGACGATATCGATGTTCGCTTCGCACTCCAGAAACGTGGTGGTCAGCAGCCAGGTGGAGCCGCTGCGCTTCAGGTTGGCGATGGCCCGATGGATATTCTCAAACGAGAGGTGCACCAGGCAATCGCGGCAGAACACAACGTCCACCTGGGGCAGGTCACTGGAGCAAAGGTCCAGGCGAAGAAACTCGCCGCCGTAGCTGGCACGATTCCGCTCCACCAGGGCTTCCACGATGTCGCCGCCAATGTAGCGCGACACCGGCAATTCCGTCTCGCTGAGCCAGCGGAAATCGCCGCACGGGAGATCCAGCATGGAGCCCGCGCCCAGATCGCGCAGCAGCCCGGGCAGTTCCGCGCGCAGCTTGGCGGTGGCTTCGAGTTCGGAGCCGAGGCCGGAGACGGACTCCTCCGCGCCCCACAGATTGCTCTCCTGAATCTCGGCAAACACGCGCTCCAGCGGCAGCGTGCTCAACTCAGCGGCTCGCTCTTGAAACCTCACCTTCGCCGTGACAGGGGGACGTGCCTTCATCAATCAGCCGCCGCGCGCCTAAAGCCAAACCCGGTGCCTTCCACTGGCCTTGGGAGGCCCGCGGTACGGAAGTCGAAGCGGGCCTCCTCGATGGAGGTTCCACGCACTTCGATCTTGCTGAGATCGCGCGTGCCGAGACCGAATTGCTCGCAGAATTTGAGGAAATTGTCCGACCCTTCAAACGGTACCGTGCCGTTCTCAGCCATAGGGTCAAAGCCCATCACCGCCATCCCGACGGCATCGGTGGTGACCGGGTTGAAGCCCGCCAGCAGCACCCCCGGGCTCACCGGCCGCGCCTTGGCCGCCCACGGCCCTTCGCCGCCGGCCATGCTTTGCACGCCGTCAATGATCGCCAGATGAATGGGGCGGCCGCCTACAATCTCGGAGATGATCCGCGGGATGCGATACCCGCCATCCCTCGGTGATTCGGGGTCCAGTTCCTGTGGCGCCGTCAGGGACGGAGCGCGCCTGCCTACATGAAACACGCTGACCCGCGTGCCCGAGATTTCCGTGCTCGGCTCGTTCACGCCCGCGCCTTCGCCGTAAATATTCAACGGTGTCATGCCGTAGCAGTTTTTCACCGAAAGCGTCACGCCGAACCACGAGTGCTCCTTCATCTTCGGAATGGAGACCATCACGTCGCAGTCCGTATAGAGCGGGTTGATGTCGTAGCCCGGAAACACGATGCCGCCCTGGGGACTCCAGATGCGCGCCCAGGTGTTGTCAGGGCCGGGCTTGCTGGTGTTGACCAGTTCCACATTGGGGGTTTCGCCAACGATGTCCTCGACCTTCCATCCAGCCTCTCCCACATGCTCGGCGAAGGATCCTATCGTGTCGTCGCAACATTCCATCACCCGAATCCGCGTCGCGCCAGCCTTGCTGATCAGCCGGACCGCGTTGCGAATCACCGCCGGATGAGTCCAATGGGTCAATTCCACCGGGAGGTCGCCAACCCGGCTCCAGCCGACGGACACCAGATTGACTTTGATATTGACGGTCTTGCCCTCCACAAGCTGGGCAAGACCACCAAGGTTTTCGAACATGGCCTCCATCGCGGGCGCGAGGTCGTCCCCGTAATTGGAGCACTTGGCGATGGCCACAGGGCTGTTCGGCAATTCGACCACCTCTTGCGCCATGGCGGCGGATGGCCGGATGAGCGTGCCGGCCGCCGTGGCGCCGATCGTCGAAAGCATCGCTCGACGCGTTAAGTGACGGTTCATGCTGGACCTCTCTGTTAGCAGTGTGACAGGAAAAGAGAGCTCTCGGTCCGTAATTATAACTCCGGATCTTCGGCGAATGCTCCAAGTACGATTCTCGCTGCCCGAATCAGCAGGAGGGCGATAACTCCAGGTCCACGTTGCCACCCGACAAAACGATGCCCACTCGTCTGACCCCGGCGGGCATCTTGCCAGCCATCACCGCCGCCGCGCCCACTGCGCCGCTGGGCTCCACTACCAGCTTCAGGCGGGAGAGGACGAATGTCAGGGCCTCCTTGATCTCCTCCTCGCTGACCAGCAGCACCTCCTCGACCAACTCCTGGATCACCGGGAAGTTGTGCGCGCCCGGCTTGGTGGTTCGCAGTCCGTCGGCGATGGTCGGCGGCTGGGCGATCTCCACCGGCTCACCCTTCCGCAGCGAGAGCCAGTAGTCATTGGCGAGCGCGGGCTCCACGCCGAACACGCGAATGGCGGGGTCAACGGCCTTGGCCGCAATGGCGCACCCGGCCAACAGTCCGCCGCCACCCAGAGGAACCAGCAGCGCGTCGAGATGCGGCACCTGCTCCATGAATTCCAGCGCGCAGGTGCCAGCCCCGGCGATGATCCAGGGATGGTCGAACGGCGGCACCAGCACAGCGCCAGTCTCGGCCGAAATCTGCCGGCCGATGGCTTCCCTCGATCCGGTGTGCCGGTCATAAGTGATGATGGTGGCGCCCTGCGCGCGGGTCGCCGCGAGTTTCGATTTCGGCGCGTCGTCTGGCATCACCAGCGTGGCCTTCATGTTCAGCACCCGCGCGGCGATGGCCACGGCCTGCGCGTGGTTGCCCGATGAAAACGCCACCACGCCCTTCGCCCGCTCCTCCTCAGACAGCGAGTAGAGAAAGTTAGTCGCGCCGCGGATCTTAAACGCACCGCCCTTCTGGAGGTTCTCGCACTTGAAGAACGCCTCCACGCCGGTGAGCGTGTCGTAGCTGCGCGAGGTCCAAACCGCAGTGCGCTGCGCGATAGGCGTGATGCGTGCCGCCGCCGCGCGGATATCGTCGATGCTGACACGCGTCATCAGTAGCCCAGCTCCTTCACAACGACATTCCTGAGCGGCAGCCCGGCATCGTACCGTTGGAAGTTATCGAGCAGCAGCTCCATGGCTTCGTCCAGCCAGGTGGCCGTGTTATCGGAGCAGTGCGGGCTGAGCAGCACGTTGTCCATGCCCCAGAACGGGTGCTCGGCCGGCAGAGGCTCCACATCGAAAACGTCCAGCACCGCGCCGCGAATCCATCCCTTCTCAAGCGCATAGACCAGAGCGTCTTCCACCACCACCGGACCGCGCCCCAGGTTGATCAGGACGGCTGTGGCCTTCATCAGCCGCAACTCCGCCTCGCCAATCAAGCCGCGGGTCTGCGCCGTGAGCGGCGCGCCAATCAGCAGGTAATCGGACTCGGTGAGCACCTCCACCAGCTCCTCCCGCGTATGGTTGCGGCCCAACCCGCACACCTCCATGCCGAAGGCCACCGCCAGCGCCGCCGTGGCCCGGCCGATGGCGCCGTGGCCCACCACGCCGAGCCTGGCGCCGCGCAGCTCCGTCACATTGAACTTCTCCCAGTGCCGCTCCGCCTGTTGGCGGCGCATGCGGTTCAGCTCCTTGGCAAACCACAGCATGCCGGAAAGCGCGAACTCCGCCAGGGAGTGGGCAAACACGCCGCGCGAATTGGTGAGCGGCACAGGGCTCGCGAGCAGCTCCGGAAAGAGCACGGTGTCCAGACCGGCCGCCATGGAATGCACCCATTTCACGTTCTTCGCCAGTGGCCAGAGCTCCTCCAGCAGCGCACGCGGTACGGCGCCCACCACCAGCACGTCCGCCTCTGGCGCCAGGTGAGCGAAGTCCGCCGCCCGCTCGCTCACAACGACGCGCGTCCCAGCGGGCAAGCGGTCCAATGCCTTCAGGTGGCTGGCCGCGGGATTGTTCAAAACCAGTACTGTGTGTGTTGCCATGTCAGTGCGCCTCTAGCTCAGTATAGAAGCCAGACGTTGCAGGGAACCACACTGCTACGGGACACTGGAGATGTGGAAGGCCATTGCACATGCGGCGCCAGGTTGGCGGATGACTCTCTGTTCTGCCATCGCTGCGGGCGCGCGCTGCGAGACTACCTCCCCGTCGAGGACGAGCCGGAGCCTGCGCCGGAGCCCGCGCCGCCGCCATCGGTCACCATCGAGCTGTCGCAACCGGCCGGGGCGCCCGTCACATTCGAGAGCCGCACCGCCGTACGATGCAGCATCATCGCCGCCGCGCTGGCGTTTCTATTGATGTTCCCCGCCGTCATGCTGGGCGGCAACGCGCTGCAACTCGTGGTGACGTTCCTCGGCGGCTTCTACGCCGTGTTTCTCTACCGGCGGCGCACCGGCGGTGAGGTCTCCGTCCTCAGCGGCGCGCGCGTGGGCTGGATCACCGGCATCTTCCTGTTCACCCTGTTCACCGTACTGACGACGCTCGGCATGGCGATGCTCGCCACCAGCACGGAGGTGATGCAAGCCTACGAGCAGCAGGTGAAGAGCATGGGCGCCTCCGGCGAAGCGGCCAAGCAGATGATCGAAGTCATGCGCAATCCGGGCGGCTTCGCCACGTTTCTGATTGGTTTGCTCCTCTATCTGTTCATGATTTCCACCCTGTTGTGTTCGCTCGGAGGCGCATTGAGCGCCCGTCTCCAAACGCCGACCAAGCACTAGTGTAGTGTCCGCGAATTGAGTGGACACGACCCGAAACCGCCTTTGCAGCAACGAGTTCGATACTGAGCCGCGCGCGTAAGCAAGCGGTTCTTGTGTCCAGTTGTTTGCTGGATACTACGCTCGTACCATGACCGCCTGAACGAGTGCGCATCCCCAATCTCGCCCTGACGGGCGCGGTCCCGTTCCGAGCCGCGCGCGTCAGCAAGCGGTTTCCGCGAAAAGCACTTCTTCACGCGGTCACGGCACTAGGTGCCCACGGAGAGTCTCACAATGAAGCAGGCATCCAGCCCCCGGCAGACAGGCCGGAGTATTGCCGCGCTGCTGGCGAGCTTTGCCACGGTGGTCGTGCTCTCGCTTGGCACCGGCGCGGCGCTCCACGCCGTGGGCGTCTTTCCACCCTGGGGGCAGCCGATGTCCGCTGCGCTCTTCGCCCTCGCTACGGCCTACCGGACGATCTACGGCATCGCCGGCGGCTCGGTCGCAGCGCGCCTGGCGCCCAACCGGCCGATGCAGCATGCTCTGGTGTCCGGCGTCGCCGGGCTGATCCTCAGCACCATTGGCGCCGCAGCCACATGGGACAAGGGACCGGACTTTGGGCCTAAATGGTATCCACTGGCGCTCATCGCCACAGCGATGCCGTGCGCCTGGGCCGGCGGCAAGCTGCACCAGATCCAGTCGCGCCAACGTCTGGTCCGGGACAGGGGAATCTGATGGTGCTCACCAAAGAAGAACTGATCTCAGCGCTCCAACACGAAGTCCTCATCCTGGTGCATCTGGCGGGCAAGGTGGACCAGACACAACTCGACTACCGGCCCACCCAGATCGCCATCATTCGGGACGGCGCCTTCCACCGCGAAAACATGAAGGCAGCCTGGGGCCCGGCGGAAGCCCGGGCGAAGACGATGACATTGGATCACGCCGTCTCAGCCATCCAGGCGTAGGCCGGACAATACGCCGCGCTGTTGAGCGGCTGGACCGAAGCCGATTTCCGCGGCGAGATTGACCTGTTCGGCCGCCAGGCCACTCGCGGTTCGATGCTGGCGACCCTGATCCTCGGCGCCCATGCCGCCCACCGCACGCAGCTCTTCTGCTACCTCAAGTCCTGTGGCGCCGGCGAGCTGAACACCATGAACCTCTGGGCGGGCGCCGATTCCATGGGTTGAGTCATCGGCGCACGGCCCCCGCACGCCCCGCGTCAATGCGCCGCACCACCGCGACCCCAATGAAGATGATCCCCATCGCCACGGCCTCACGCCGGCCAAACGGCTCGCGGTAAAACACCCAGCCCAGCAGCACGGCCACCACCGGGTTCACGTAGTTGTAGATGGAGACCACCGCCACCGGCAGGTGCGCCAGCGCGTACACGTAGCTCGAGTAGCCGACGATGGAACCGAACACCACCAGGTAGAACAGCGCCCCCAGGCTCCGCCCGCTGATGGCGTGCGGGAGCCCGTCGGCCAGGGCCAGCGGCAGAAACGCCAGGCCCGCCGCCAGTTGCTGCACGCCGCCGGCGACAATCGGGTGCGCCCGGTTCTCCTGGCGCCTCTGTAGCAGGGAGCCGAACGTCCAGAAGAAACACCCGATCTGGAGTACGATGAAGCCCTTCAGGAGGGCGCCCCCCGCCGCCCCGCCGCTCACAGCCCCCGGGCCCACCAGCAGCGCGGCCCCCGCCAGGCCGATCAGCATTCCGGCCAGCGTCGGCCCGTGGAGCCGCTCCCGCGGCGGCATGATGGCGTTCAGTCCCACCATCCAGAACGGCGAAATCGTGATGATCAGCGCCGCCAGGCCGCTCGGAATCCACGTCTCGGCCAGCACCAGACAACCGTTGCCCACGCCCAGAATCGCCACCCCGTTGCAGGCATTGCGGACCAGCTCGCGGCCACGCGGCAGCTCGGCGCCCAACAGACGGCTGGCCAGCAGCAGGATGCCGCCGGACAGGAGAAACCGCCCCGATACCAGCGTCATCGGCGCGATCGTCTCCAGGGCCATGCGGATCGTCAGGTAGGTAGTCCCCCAGAAGAAGCAGACGGAGACCAGCGCGGCATAGGCCCGGAATTGCGGATGGGATCTCAAACTGCTAGGCTACCATCCGTCCCTCCAGACCCGGTAAGATGTGAGTTTGATCCTGACTCTCACCATCAATCCGGCAATCGACCGCAACGTCACCGTGGACAGGCTGGTCTTTGAGGATCGCGCCTACATTCTGGCCACACGGGAGTCGGCCGGCGGCCGCGGCATCAATGCCTCTTGCGTGATTCAGAGCTTTGGCGCGGAGACTGTCGCTGTCGCCATCTGCGGCGGCAAGACGGGCAAGCTCCTGGAGGAGTTCCTCGGCAACTGCGGCTTCCCGTGCGAGCTGGTGCGCGTCCGCCAGGAGATCCGCACCAACATTACCATCGCGGACAAACACGGCCTGGCGGTCAAGCTCAATGAGCACGGCCCCAGCCTGAGCGCGGCCGAGGTCGCCAAGGTGGCGAAGGCCGTTCGCCAACGTTTGAAGGACGCCTCCTGGCTGATGTTGTGCGGCAGTCTGCCGCCCGGCGTGCCGGCCGATTTCTACGCCCGGTTGATCCACACGGCCACCAAGCAGGGCGTCCGCATACTGGTCGATACGGACGGCGATGCACTGGAAGCCGCCCTCGATGCCAAACCCACTGTGGTGACGCCCAACCAGCAGGAGGCCGAGCGCCTGCTCAGCCGCGCCCTGCTCACGCGCAATCACTTTCAGGAGGCGGCGGAGCGCATTCGGGGCATGGGTGCCCACAACGTAGTGCTGTCGCTGGGCGCCAGGGGGGCCCTGGCTGCGTTTGAAGACAAATCCATCTGGGAGGCCGTCCCGCCGCGGGTGGAGGCCCTGTGCCCCATCGGCGCGGGCGACGCCATGGCCGCCGCGTTCGTCTGGGCCATGGATCACGACCCGAGCCCGGTGGAGGCCCTGCGTTGGGGCGTGGCGGCGGGCACCGCGTCGGCGCGGTTGCCGGGTGTCAGTTTCGCTTCGCTCGATCAGACCAGTGAGGTGCTGGCGCGCGTCGAGGCCCGGCGGCTGAGCTGATCATCGCTGGCGGCTCAGCCATTGGCAGACCTTCTCTGACCCGGTGACGTCCCTGGGCGTATTGCCGTCCCGGTCGCAGAGTTTCGTGTCACTTCCGGCCTCCAGCACCGCGGTCCATCCGTTCGCGTCCGCAACGTTGGGGCTGGCGCCGCGTTCCAGGAGCCATACGGCCGGCTGGATCTGTCCCCATCGGATCAAGTCGTTCAATAGTGGCTTGCCATTGGCCACGGCCCGGCCGGCGGCAGCACCGTGAAGGAGCGCCAATTCGGCCAGTTCATACGCGCCCGCCCACAGAGCCGCCCTCAGCGCCGGCGTGGGGTCCGCCCCGCGTTCCAGCAGCAGTTGGAGGACGGCCGGATTCCTGGTGGTGGCGGCGAAATACACCGCGTCCACCATGGCCGGCCACGACTTCGTTTGGGCGTGGGGTTCCGCGCCTGAATCCAGCAGCAGGCCTACGATGGCGCATCGCCTGGGCGCCGGCCACCCGCGATCCGGCCGCGCACTGCAAAGCGGTGAGACCGCCTTGATCGCGAGCCATCGGGAACCCGCCGCGGCGGCGAACCCATCCACGCGCGCCCCGCCGGCCATGCGCCAAGCCGCTCCGGATCCGCGCCATGCGCGAGCATCCACGCCAGGCACTCCAGACCCGCGGGCTCCGGCGCCCCGGCCCAAGCATGGCGCTCTTCCTGGATCAGAGCGTGCACCAGGCGATAGTTCCGCCAGGCGGCATTCAGATCCGCGTCCGCCCGGATCAGAATCTCGAGCGCCGTCTGGATCGTGCGCGCCGATGAGCTGGATCACCTCTCCCTGATGCTCCAGGACAGAAAAAGGGCCGCCCCCGGTTGAGGGCGGCCCTTGTGGTTGGTTGAGAGGTTTAGAACTCCAGCCGGAGTCCCATGGTGATCGCGCGCGCGGCAACCTGCGGGCCGGTAGGCCGGCCGAAATTGGCGTTGCCAATCGTCCCGACCACGCCGCCGAAGTTCGTGCGGTTGAAGATGTTGAATCCGTCCGCCCTGTAAGTCAGGACGACAGGATTCCGGTCGTTGGCCCACACCGTGGTCCGCTTCACGATTGAGAGGTTCTCGGTGAATACCGCGGGTTGGCGGAAATCGTTCTGGTAGAACGCCGCCGTACCCATCTTGTAGGGAGACGCCGCGGTGAATGCAGCCGCATTGAACCACCGCGTGGTTGGGTTGTTCGGATCCAGGGTCGTCCGGTCAATGCCGGTCCGGATGGGACCTGTCCCGAGATTCGCTTTGGTGGCCGGGGCAAACATTACACCGTTGCCCAGCGGATTGCCAGGGGTTGTGAGCCAGATCAGCGTGCCTTTGCGATAAACGTCCGCGGTGGCGATCGTCCATCCGCCAACCAGCCCGTTGACAAGCCCGTTGGAGCT
>JBBQLF010000023.1:0-17351 GCA_038327695.1 Bryobacterales bacterium | reverse complement strand
GACGGTGAAGATCTCGAAGACGTCGTCGTCGGGCCGCGAGATCATGCTGGCGGTGGAGTCGGCGCCGTCGAGCGTGGCAGAGGTGCCGTTGTTCGACCAGGGGACCAACCCGGCGACGGTGACGGCGGTGCGGGAGACCCTGGCGTTCCTGGTGCATCTCGAGGATTTCCGGCGCTTCTGCCGGCAGCATCCGGAAGTGCCCATGAAAGTCCTGGCCGTGGTGGGCCGGCGTCTGCGGCAGTTGATCGGACTGATTGAGGCGGTGACGTTCGGCAGCGTGCGGCAGCGTCTGGCGGGTACGTTGCTCCAGGCGGTGGAGGAGAGCGCTCCGGGCGAGGCGCGGATCCAGTTGACGCACGAAGAGCTGGCATTGCGGCTGGGGACGGTGCGCGAGGTAGTGTCGCGCAATCTGGCGCGGTTCCAGGCCGAGGGCATGGTGCGCATTGTGAAGCGGCAGATTGAGATTGTCGATCGCGCCGCGCTGCGGGCCGAGGCCGAGACCGAGTTCTGAGGCGCGCTGCATCCTGAGTTCAGCATGGGGCCGCGGCGCGTCCGGGTCAGTGACTGGCGTCACCGACAGGACGAATCCCTCCGATTTACAGTGGGGACGTGCAGGACTTCTCGCAATCTCCATTCCTCGTGATTTGGGAAACGACGCAGGCGTGCGATCTGGCGTGCAAGCACTGCCGGGCGTCGGCGCGGCCGGAGCGGGATCCGGAGGAGTTGACCTACGAGGAGTCGCGGCGCTTGCTGCGCCAGATCCGCGAGTTTGGCGATCCTCTGATGGTGTTCACCGGGGGCGATCCGCTGAAGCGGCCGGACCTGTTCGAACTGCTGGAAGAGAGCGTTGCGCTGGGGTTGCGCACGACGGTGACGCCGAGCGCGACGCCGTTGTTGACGGACGAGGCGGTGACGCGGATTCAGTCGTGCGGGGTATCGCGCATGGCGGTGAGTCTGGATGGCGCCGACGCGGCGATGCACGACAGTTTCCGGCAGGTGGACGGCTCGTATGAGCGCACCATGGCGGCGTTGCGGCAGGCGGCGCGGATCGGGCTGGAGACGCAGATCAACACCACGGTCACCCGGTACAACCGGGACTCGCTGGATCGGATCGCCAAAGTCGTGGGCGAGCACGGCGCCCGCTTGTGGAGCGTGTTCTTCCTGGTGGTCACCGGGCGGGCGGCGCTGGCCGATGATCTCAGTGCGGAAGAGTACGAGCGGGTCTTCGAATTCTTGTATGAGACGTCTTTGACGGCACCATTTCTGATCAAGACGACCGAGGCGCAGCACTACCGCCGGTATGTGGCGCAGCAGCGGCGCAGCGCGCGCGGATTGTCGAACGTGAACGACGGGCGCGGCTTTCTGTTCGTCTCGCACACGGGCGAGATCTTCCCATCCGGTTTTCTGGAGGTGTCGGCAGGGAATGTGAAGCGGACCACGGTGCAGGAGGCGTACCGGAATTCGGCCGTCTTCCGGGTGTTGCGGGACAGTGACGCGTTGGGCGGCAAGTGTGGCGAGTGCGACTACCGGAATCTGTGCGGCGGGTCGCGTTCGCGCGCCTTCGCGCTGACCGGCGACTATCTGGCGGCCGACCCGCGCTGCGCCTACGAGCCCGCTATGGCGCAACCGGCAGGTTGTGCTTGACAAGGAACGCCTTGATGGCGGCGTAGACTGTGGTGCGTTGTTCGCGCGTGAAGCCGCCGTGCCTGCCGCCTGGAACGGTGACGAGTTGATTATCGACACCAGCCTTGGTCAGGGCCTCGTGGAGGCGGACGGCGTGCGTGTAGGGCACTGTGGGATCGGCGTCACCGTGGATGGTGAGAATGGCGGGCAGGCCCGCGTGGACATAAGTGAGCGGCGAGACGCGGCGGGCGATGTCGTCCTTGCCGGGCTGGCTGGCCAGCCAGGCGACGGCGTAAGGCTTGCGATTGGGGCCGTCCAGGAGATCGTTGACGTCTGTGATGCCGTACCAGTTGACGATGGCCTTCACCTTGGGCAGCGGGACGCCGGGGCATTGGCGGTCCAGGCCGTCTGATTCGCCAATCATGCCGGTGGTGAGAGACAGATGGCCGCCGGCGGAGCCGCCGGTGGTGACGATGCGGGTGGTGTCAAAGCCGTAGGTCTTGGCGTTGGCGGCCACCCAGCGCAGTGCGCAGAGGCAGTCCTCCACGGCGGCCGGCGCCTGGGAGATGCGGGCCAGGCGGTATTCCACGTTGACGACGTTCCAGCCCATCTCAATCCAGGGCATGATGCTGAACAGGTCGCCTTCCTTGGTCCCATTGACCCACCCTCCGCCATGGATATTGACGAGGACGGGACGCGGGGTGGCCGTATCGGTACGGGCGTAGACGTCGAGCTTGGCGTCATAGCCGTTGGCGGTGAGGTAGGTGACGTTGGGCGTGGCGCGGTATTCGTTGGTGGCCGTGACGGCCCACTGGGCGGCCAGCGGCAGGGCCGCCAGGAAGAGGGGGAGGGTAGAGCGGAGCATCACCGTGATTATAGGCGGGCGGTGGGTGCGCGGTGGCGGACCGTGCACCCGCCGGCCTGGCTGATTCATGGACGAGGTGACCAGCCTGCCGTTCATAGGACGGATTCAAGGGAAAACAGGTTTCAGAAGCCCAGTTCCTTCAGCAGCCGATCCGCCGAGTAGACCTTCTTCAAGGCCTCGATGACCGCTTCGCTGCTAACATGTACGCTTCGGGAGACCTTGTCTGTGAAGACAAAGCGATTGGGCAGCGATTCCAGGTTGCCGTCGAACAGAATGCCGACGATTTCGCCCTTGGTGTTCAGCGTGGCGCTGCCGCTGTTGCCGCCGTGCGTATCGGCGGTGGTGACGAAGTTGAAGTGGGTCTTCAGATCGAGAGCGCTCTTGGCCTTCAGCCATTTCTCGGGGATGATGTAGGGTTCGGCATCGGTGGCTTTGGGGTAAAGGCCGGCGAAGTCAGTGGCAAAGGGGACGTTGCCGTACCCGCGGACGTCGCCGTAGGCCAGGCGCATGGTGAAGGTGGCGTCGGGGTATTCGTTGCCGCCAAAGACAGCAAAGCGGGCTTGGGCGATCTGGGCCGAAGCGCGCGTGACGACGCTCTCAATCTGATCCTCGTAGCGTTTCCGCTGCTCGCGGGCCGGTTTGTCGAGGATCAAGGCCAGCCGGATCATGCCGTCGCGGGAGGCCTGGATGGCTGCCGGTGAGGCGGCGAGGCGCTTGCGTTCCGCCACGTCCATCAGCTTGGAGGACTCCACGTAGGCCTTGGCAGCCTGGTCCGGGCGCTTGCCGTCGAGCATGGCGGCGACGACTGGATGGCTGAAGCCGAGTTCGCGGCCGGCGAAGTTAAAGTAATCGGTCAGGACCGCTATCTCCAGGGCCGGATGGATGGGCGCGGTGGAGTACATGGACTGCTCGCGGACCGGCAGGGCCGTTTCGCTGAACTCGCGCAGCCGTTCGGCGTTGGGTTTCCGGGTTTCGGCGGCATAGCGGACCACATCGCGGGCGATCTGGAAGAGGGTACTGCCGCGGGTGGGCAGGCGCTCAAAAAGAGCCAGTTCGGGGTAGAAACTGCGGTAGGACTGGTAGGTGGTGGCTAGCTCGTCCCAGAACTTGCCGAACTTTTCGGCCTGGGCGGGATCGGCGGCGATGGCGGCCTTGAGCCGTTTCTCGCCGGCGCGCTTCTGCTCCATCAGGGCCCGGTCGCGCAACCCGCGTTGGAATCCGGAGGTGGCCTTCAGGCTGTTCTGATTGCCGAACAGGACCTCGCCGGCCTGGCGTTTCTGCTCCGCGCCCTGGGCCATGTACTTCTGGAGAGTGGCGATGAGAGCATTGAAGCGCCGGATGGAGAGGGGATAGGCGGCGTCGCGATTGAACTCCAACTCCGTCATGGTGATGAGGCGGCCGGTGGTGCCGGGATTGCCGGGCACGAAGGTGAGATCGCCATCGCTGACGCCCTGTTTGGCCCAACGGAAGTAGTGGTCCACGTGCACGGGCTTGCCGTTCTCATAAGCACGGAAGAAGGTGACATCCAGGTTGTAGCGGGGGAACGTGAAGTTCTCCGCGTCGCCGCCGAAGAATGCGATGCCGAACTCGGGGGCCATCACCAGGCGAAGATCGGTGTACTTCCGGTACTGGTAGAGGTGATACTGGCCGCCGGAAAAGAGTGTGACTACGTCGCACCGGTTGCCCGTGGCGGCGTTGCACTCCTTTTCGATCTGACTCATGGCCGCCTTCTTGCGCTGGTTGGCTTCGGCGGCGGGGGTCTGCGCCGGGACTCCGGAGGTGACCTTCGCGGTGACGTCTTCGATCTTGAGCAGGACGTTGACCTCCAGATCCGGGCATTTCGGCTCATCGGCCTCCGATTTGGCGTAGAAGCCGTCCTTCATGTAGTCGTTCTGGGGAGTTGAGATCTTCTGAATGCAGTCGGCGCCAACGTGGTGGTTGGTAAACAGCAGGCCGTTGGGCGAAACGAAGGAGCCGGTGCCGCCGGAGTTGAACCGCACGGCCGATAGTTGCAGGTGGTTGAGAAAGGCGTCAGTCACCGCAAACCCGTACTTGTTCTGCACGGTCTGGCGGGGGAAGTTATTGAAAAGCCACATGCCTTCGTCAGCGGAGGCGCGGGCGGCGAGCAAGACGGCACAGGCAGCCAGGAGGCCGGCCCGCAGATTGGTGCGCATATTGAAAAATCCTCTCAAAGGCTTAAAAATAGAACAGTTAGATGATTCTAACAGTGTAGTACTGTTCACAAGTCCGGGTCTGGTATGCGATACTGAATGTTTCAATACTCCCATGACTCAGTTGGGCGAGGCGATAGCTCGCTATCACAGGAATCTCGAGAACGACCGGGAGCGCAACACCGCCTGGATGGGCGAGTTGCGCGAGCAGATGGAAGCCCGGCAACTGGTGGTGAACAACCGGCCAGTGGCGCCCGTGCTGCGTCCCCATTTCCTGAGCCGCCGCCAGTATATCAACTTGTCGAGGGCGGCGGAGTCTTTGAACCAGTCCATCGAGCGGGTCCGGAAGCTGGCGCTGACCAATGCGCAGTGGATGGCGCGGATCCAGATGCTGCCTGCGGAAAAGATGCTGGCCAGCCTCGATCCGGGTTACTCCACGGCCGCGGTGGCTTCGGTGCTGGAAACCCAGGTCAACAATGGCAGCGTGCACTTCACGACGGCCCAGGCCGATATGCCCCACGGTATCGTCTATGGCGAACTGCTCTCGGAGTTGTTCTACGACGCGCCTCCGGTGAAGGATCTACGCAAGCGATTCAAGCTGGCCAAGACGGGCGGGGCCAAGCCGCTAGTGGCCTCCCTGCTGAAGACCTGGAAGGAATTCGGCGGTAAAACCGCGCCTTCCATTGCGATTGTGGAGTTCAAGCAGCCGTTCGCCACGTTTGAGTCCCACGAATTCTCTCTACTGGCCGAGCTTCTGTGCCGCAGCGGGCTGAAGGCCGAAGTGGTCTCCCCGGAATTGCTGGACTACCGCAATGGCGTGCTGCGCAAGGGCGACTTTGCGATCGATCTCGTCTACCGTGGCGTCAGGGCGCATGAGTTCCTGATGAAGTATGACCTGACGCATCCTCTGGTGCGCGCCTATCGCGAGCGCAAAGTGTGCCTGGTGAACAGCTTCCGCACCGAGTTGACCCGCAAAATGGCCCTGCTGGCGCTTCTGACCGATGACGAAGTCACCGCGAGTTTTCCGTCTGCCGAGCGCAAGGCCATCAAAGAAGCCATTCCATGGACGCGCGTGGTGGCGCAAACCAAGACTACGCGGGATGGGCAGACCATTGACTTGATCGACTACATCCAGCGCCATCGGGCGATGCTGGTGCTGCGGCCCAACGAGGATTCCAGCGAACTGCATCCGGCCGAGGGCTGGGCGTGCGACGACATGGCCTGGGAGCGGGCCCTGCGGCTGGCCCTGCGGCATCCGTTCGTGGTGCAGGAACGGGTGACTCCCTTGCCCGTCAGCTTCCCAGTGGACGCCGATGGGGAACTCCAATACCGGAATCTCAACGTGGATGTCACACCGCACTCGTTCCTAGGCAAGATGCAGGGATGTTCGTCGCGCCTGTCCCCGGCGGCGGGGGCGTTTTCGACGCTGAGCGGGCTCGCGCCCACGTTTATCCTCGAGAGCCGGTAAGCGCCCTCGCAGGGACAAATCAGCCGGTCCTGCGGGATCTGGAATCCACGGAATGAGATATGGGCGAGTTGGGCGTGGAACTAACCGTGGCAACTTCGCGGATTTTCGTGTATTCTTCTCGTATCAGGCGTCATTGTAGCTTGGCATCGTACGTGCAGTTGAAAATTGTGGCGTAGTGTCCGTGGAAGTTGTCTGCCGGGGGAGCCGGACCGTTGTGAAGGAGTTGAAGAGCCAGTTTACCGCCGCGTTGCTGGTCGTGCTGACAGTGACGGCGATCATCTGCGCCGGTATCAACTACCAGCAACAGCAGATGTACCCGTTGCCCGACGACGGGGTGACGTGGATGGACGTGGTGGACGCGTCCAATCCTGTGCGCTCCATCCGGGTGACCGCCAGGCATGTGCAGTCCGGTGGGCCTGGGGATCTGGCGGGCATCAAAGTGGGCGATGTGCTGCTGCGCATCTCGCCGGTGGAGAACACACCGGGCGTAGAGATCCGGCAATCGCTGGAAGTGGCTCAAATGTTGCGGCGGGCCGGAGTGTGGGGCAAGGCGACCTACACGCTGGACCGGCTTGGCGCGGACCGCGACGGGTTGGAGATCTCCGCCAAGGTTTACATCTCCGATGCCAACCGGGACCGGGCCCTGTTCTATCAGTATCTGGTGGGAGCCGCCTATCTGGCGATCGGGCTCTTCATCTTCTTCCGGCGCAACCAGGCGGCCAAGGCCCTGCACTTCTATCTGTTGTGCCTGGTCAGTTTCGTACTCCACACTTTCCATTACACCGGCAAGCTGAACGGTTTTGACACCGCCATCTACCTGGGCAATGTGGCGGCGGGCTTGCTGGCGCCGGCGATGTTTCTGCATTTCTGCCTGACGTTCCCGGAGCCTCGGCGGCTGTGGGGCATGCGCCAGATGATCAGCGTGTATCTGCCGGCGGTGTCGCTGATCGTATTGCAGACCGGCGTGGCGATGGGCGTGGTCCGGACGGCACTGCCGCTGCTGGAGTTGAACTGGGTGCTGGACCGGCTGTGGCTTCTGATCTTCTGTGTCTCCTATTTGGCCGGGACCGTTCTGCTCCATTTGAGTTTCCGGCGGGCCGACGATCCGATCGTGCGGCAACAGTTGAAGTGGCTGCGGAACGGCGCTCTGGCCGGCGTACTGCCGTTCGCGATATTTTACGCCGGGCCGTTTGTGTGGGGCTCGGTGCCAACGGCGGCCATGCGGCTGTCTGTGCTGTTCCTGGCCTTTATCCCGCTCACCTGGGCGTACGCCATTCTGCGTTACCGGCTGATGGACGTGGACATCATCTTCCAGCAGGGCTATGTATACGTGCTGGCGACGCTGTCCGTGCTGGGCATTGTCGGCATCATGGTTTTCGCGCTGTCCCGCCGGGACGAGTTGAGCCCGACGGCCGTGATTCTGCTGGTGCTGATCGCCGCGTTTGTCTTTGAGCCGATGCGGAACTGGTTCCAGCAGCAGTTGGACCGCTATGTATTCTACAAGGACAAGTATGACTACCGGCGGACGCTCATCGCGTTTGCCCGGGAGTTAAGCTCGGAAATGGACCTGGACCGCACCCTGACCAGTGTGGGGGAGCGCCTGCTCAGCACCCTTTCCATCGCCCACGTGGCGTTCTTCCTTTCCGGCGAGAAGGGCAGTGGCTTCACCATGCATACGGCGCTGGACCGGGATGGCCCGCGGCGGCGCTTGAAGAGCGAAAACCTGGATCTGAGTTTCCTGAGCGAGTCGCCCGAGGAGCCGTATCTGTTCTTTGAGCGCACTCGCCATGCCCTGGATGTTGTGATGAGGGGCATGCCGCTGACTGTACGGGCGGCGATCGCGGAACTGGACCTGACCTACTATCTGCCGTGCGTGTTTCGCGGGCGCACGCTGGCCTGGCTGGGCGTGAGCCGGTCTACCAAGGATGACTTCCTGAGCTCCGACGATATTGACCTGCTATCGTCGCTGGCCGGTTACATTGGCATGGCCGTGGAGAACGCGCGGCTGTACCGCTCGCTGGCGGCCAAGGCTGAGCAATATGAGCGGCTGAAGGAGTTCAGCGAGAATATCGTCGAATCGATCAACGTGGGCATCCTGGCGGCGGACCTGGATGACCGGGTGGAGAGCTGGAACTCGCAAATCGAGCGGCTCACCGGCATTGCCAGGCATGCGGCCGTGGGCCGGCGGTTGAGCGAACTGTTCCCGCCTGATCTGACCAGCCAGTTGGAAATGCTGCGCGCCGACAGCCAGGTGCATCAGCTTTACAAGGTGCCGTTTGTGCCGTTGGCCGGGAACGGGCACGGTAACGGTAATGGTAATGGGGCAGGCTCCGGCGAGGCCCGGCGGGAGGTGATGCTCAATCTGGCCATCGCCCCGCTGGTGTCCAAGGAGGGCGCCCGCATCGGACGGCTGGTAATCTTTGACGACGTCACCGAACGTGAGGATCTGGAACGCCGCCTGGTCCAGGCGGACAAACTGAGTTCCATCGGGCTGCTGGCGGCGGGCGTGGCGCACGAGGTCAACACGCCGCTGGCGGTGATCTCCACCTATGCCCAGATGCTGGCCAAGCAGTTGCACGGCGACGAGACGAAGTCTAAGCTCCTGGACAAGATCGCCAAGCAGACCTTCCGGGCGAGCGAAATCGTTAATTCGCTGCTGAACTTCTCGCGGACTTCGTCCACTGAGTTCGAGCCGCTGGATCTGAATAAGGTGATCCGCGAGACCATCTCGCTGCTGGAGCACCAGTTCGAGAAGTTCCAGATCGGCATCGAGACGGAGTTGGATGAAGACCTGCCCGCCATGCGTGGTAATGCCGGCAAGCTGCAACAGGTGTTCCTGAACCTGTTGTTGAACGCGCGGGACGCCATGACGGACCTGCCGGCCGGTGAGCGGCGGCTGCTCCGCCTGAGGACGGTGGCCGATGGTTTGGGTGTGCGGGTGGAGATCCAGGATTCGGGTCTGGGTATCCCGCGCGACCACCTCACGCGCATCTTCGACCCGTTTTTCACTACGAAGGGCGCGCGGCGGGGCACAGGACTCGGCTTGAGCATCAGTTATGGCATTGTGGAAGAGCATAGCGGCGTAATTGAAGCCGAATCGAACCCGGGCGAGGGTGCGACGTTCCGGCTGGAGTTCCCTGCCGCCAGCAGGAAAACGGTGAATGCCTGACTCAGAACTGCCTGATCTGCCCGTTTCGCGCGGGCGAGTCCTCGTTATAGACGATGAAGCCGACATCCGGGAGGGGCTGGAGACTCTGCTCGATCTCGAAGGCTTCACGGTGCAGACCGCGGAGAATGCCACCGAAGGCCTGAAGCGGTTCGAGGCCGGGATCTTCGACCTGGTGCTGCTGGACCTGATGATGCCGGACCGCTCCGGCCTGGAGGTCCTGGACGATATCCGCAAGCGCGACACGGAGACGCCGGTCTTTCTCATTACGGCTTACGGGTCTGTGGAAGTGGCCGTGGAAGCGCTGAAATCCGGCGCCAACGACTATTTCTCCAAGCCTTGGGACAATGAGAAGCTCCTGATTGAAATCGAGCGCCAGATGGCGCGCACGCGGCTGGAACGCGAGAACCGCGAGCTGCGCCGGGCGCTGAAACAGAGGTACTCGTTTCCCAACATCGTGGGCAAGAGCGAGCGGATGCTGCGCGTGCTGGATCTGGTCTCGCAGGTGGCGCCGTCGAAATCCAACATTCTGATCACCGGGGAGACGGGCACGGGCAAAGAGTTGATCGCCAAAGCGATCCACGCCAATTCGCCGCGCGCCGATCAGCCTTTTGTCGGAGTCAATTCGGGTTCGCTGCCGCCGGATCTGCTGGAGTCCACGCTGTTCGGACACGTCAAGGGCGCCTTTACCGGGGCGGTGGCCAATCGCAAAGGCTATTTTGAGACGGCCAACCGGGGGACCATTTTCTTCGATGAAATCGGCACGTTGACGCCGGACATGCAGGTCAAGCTGCTGCGTGTGTTGCAGGAGCGCGAGTTCATGCCCGTGGGCTCGACCGAGACTAGTAAGGTGGATGTGCGCATACTGGCGGCAACCAACGCTGAGCTTGTCAAGATGGTGGAAGACGGCCGCTTCCGCCAGGATCTCTACTACCGGTTGAACGTCATCAATATCCCACTGCCGCCGCTGCGCGACCGCAAGGAGGATATCCCGCTGTTGACGGAGCATTTCTTCCAGATCTATTGCCGGGAGAACGAAAAGTACCTGGACGCCCAGGGGCGATCCCTGCTTGGGTTTGAAAATGAGGCGATGCATCTGCTGATGGACTACAACTGGCCCGGCAACGTCCGGGAGCTGGAAAACGCCGTGGAACGGGCGGTGGTGCTGGCCACCTCCGAAACTGTGCCGGTCAGTGTGCTGCCGGAGCATCTGTTGCATTCCACCGGCGTGCGGTTGCCGCGGGAGAGCGGCGAGACGCTGCCGGCCGATGCTTCGTTGTTTGAGGTGGTGGCTGATTTTGAAGCACGGCGGATCGTTGAAGTGCTGGAGGCCGTGAGCTATTCGCAGACCGATGCGGCCGCGCGGCTGAAGATCCCGCTGTCGACGTTGAATCAAAAGATCAAGCGGCTGGGCATCGTGGTGAAACGGAAATCGGCGGCCAATTGAGTACACTGAGGGGAAGATGTCTCAACCCCTGTTGACCGTAGTTGCCGAGATCACCGCCCAGGCGGGCAAGGCCGATGAGTTGCGCCAGGCGCTGTTGGCTTGCATTGAGCCGACGCGGGCCGAGCCGGGCTGCGTGGAGTACTTCCTGCACGAGTCCACCGGGACGGCCGGGCAGTTTGTGTTCTATGAGAACTGGGTGTCGGCCGAGGCGCTGGCCGAGCATTTGGCGACGTCGCACCTGGTGAGGCTGAAGTCCCTTGTGCCGGAGTTGGTTGAGGGTGAGCCCCGGATTCTCACATTCAGCCGGATCGCCTAAGGTCTTTGCCCTATATTGTGACTCCCGTCGTTTGCCGATGAAACGGTAGGAAGGAGTCGCATGCACAAACTAGAGGGGCGGATTGCCACGGCCGTGCTGGTTTGGGCGGCCTTGCCGGCCGCGCTGCTGCCAGGGTCGGCACAGACGATAGTGGGTGTTCAGTTGCGTGCGACCTATCCGGCAGCGGAGTTCTGGGTGGATGGCACCAAGTACAAGGGCCAGGCCACGTTTCTATGGCCCGAGGCCACCAAGCACATCCTGGAAATCAGACACGTCAGTCAGTCCAACGTCAGCGGACAGACACGCATCACTTTCAAGAGCGTCTCCGATGACCGCAATCTGCTGACGCCGATCACCAACCGGATCCAGCAGATCACGGCGGACCGCAGCATCACCAACTTTGCCATCACTTTTGAGCGGGAGCACCGCGTGGACTTCTACATCAACGCGGATCCGCACGACAACTGGCAGAAGGCGGCCGCCCATCCGGCCGGGTGCACCTTCGACAATCCATTCGTCAACAAGTCCGGCTTCGTGATCGCTACGCCGCCCGTACCCGGCTTTGCCTGCGGAGCGGCCACGCTGACCAGCGGTTCCGTACAGGGTACCGCGTTTGATTCCGCCTATGACTCCCCAAGCGAAGCAGGTTGGTATGCCGAAGGCGCCACCATTACCCTGAACGCTTTCGCCTACCCCGGCTACGTTTTCCAGGGATGGGATTCGCTGACTTCGCCAGGGACCAGCTATCTGAACAGCGTGACGGTGGACCGGCCGCTGGTACTGCGCGCGGTGTTTGACATCGGCCGGCGCGCCGTGTTCCGCTCCTCGCCCGTGGCTGAGTTGCAGGTTATGGTGGACCGGTATCTGATGCCGGCCCGAACCTCCGATGGGCGATGCTATGCGCGGAACAACCGGCCCAGCGGCGATCCGGGCCTGCCGGACCGGGGCCTGCCACCCTTTGAGCCGGGCGCCG
Organism: Bryobacterales bacterium; assembly: GCA_038327695.1. GTDB lineage: Bacteria > Acidobacteriota > Terriglobia > Bryobacterales > Bryobacteraceae > Paludibaculum. The sequence goes on along the minus strand of JBBQLF010000023.1, from coordinate 5,322 downwards.
TGGTGCCCCTTTGCGACGGCGATCGTGACTTCCTGCCGGGGACGAAGGTGCTGCTGGCGGCGCCGCACTCGCAGACGACCACCGCCGGCAAGATGTGGGTCTTTGACCAGTGGGACCTGGGCAACGGTACGACTGGCGGGCAGAACACGGTCTGGACCGTGCCGAACCAGTGGAGCGAGTTCTTCCTGACGGCTCGTTTTGTGCCGGGCGTGCGGGCCGGATTCGTGACCGTGCCGGCGGGGCTCAAACTGAAGATCGACGGGCGGGACAACTGGCCTTCGCTGATCTTTGAGTGGGGTCTCGGGCACAAGCACACCGTGGAAGCGCCCCTGGAGCAGATCGACGCGCAGGGCCGCCGGTACCTCTTTAGCGGCTGGTCCAATGGTGGTCCGGCGGCCCAGGACATCACCGTCGTGGAGGATCCGGGCACGCCCAACGCCTTCTACATGAGGGCAACCTATGAGTTGATGGGCCAGTTGAGCCTGACGAGCGACCCCCCGCAGGTGACGGGGAAAGTCAATGGCGCTGAGTGCAGGACGCCTTGCACGGTGGATCGCCCGGTCGGCAGTGAGGTGGTGGTGGAAATGGTGCCGGAACTGGCACTGTCACCGGACACCAAGGTTGTGTTTAACGGATGGTCAGACGGGTCCCAGTCGCTGATTCGAACCACCAGGCTCAGTGCGAATCGGATGACGTTGCGGGCCAACTACCGCTACCAGCAGAAATTGCGCGTCATCTCGGACCCGGAGGAAGGCGCGACGTGGGAATATGCGCCGCGGCCGGAACCGGGCAACTACTTTCCCCTGGGCGCCCGTGTTGAGGTGACCGCCGTGGTTCGGCCCGGCTATAAGTTCCGCCGCTGGGAGGGCGCCCTCAGCGGGCCCTACCACGCTGGCTGGGTGGATATGAACAGTCCGCAGGTGGTGGTCGCCCGTCTGGATAAGGTCCCGGCGTTGCCGGAAAACGCAGTCCGGAACGCGGCCGGGGTCACGCCGGACAAGGTGGTGGCGCCTGGATCGCTGATCTCTGTTAGAGGCTACAATCTGGCGCCGCGAGCCGAGATGGGACCAGCCAACCCGCTGACCCAAACCCTGCAAGGCGTCGTCGTCCAGGTGAACTCGCGGATTCTGCCTCTCGTCTCGGTGGCGCCGGACGAGATTGTGGCCCAACTGCCGTCGGACTTCGTCGAAGGGGAGTACTCGCTGACCGTCCGGGGCGTCGGAGTGCCGGCGCTGTTTTCGAAGTTCCAGGTGGCGCGCAACGCGCCGGGGCTGTTCAGTGGTCCGGAGTCCAATGAGGATGCGCCAATGGCGGTCGCATTCCACGAGGACGGCCGGCGCGTGACGCTCGATAACCCGGCACAACCCGGCGAGACGGTGTCCCTGCTGGGCACCGGTTTCGGGCCGATGGAGCCGAGTCCCCTGGATGGATTCGCGGCGCCCTCGGCGCCTCCTCTTCCCTTGAAGGACACGTTGGAAGTGCTGGCCGGGGGGGAGCCTCGTCCGCATGTGTGGAGCGGCGCGGCGCCCGGATTGGTGGGCTATACGCTTGTGAAAATGCAGGTGGACGCCACCATGGGCCAGGCGCAGAGCCTCGAATTCAAAGTCCGCATCAACGGCAGGGAATCCAACTCCGTGCTCCTTCCGCTCAAATAGCTGAAAAGGCTGAAACCGTTTGGCCTTGACATGCGTCGGATGGTCAGACCAAACTTGGTCAGGGAGCTTTCGCCATGTTACGAAGTAGTTCGATTCTCAATGCCACCGCCGTTGGGCTGGCACTCGCCTGTAGCGCTCTCGCCCAAAATGCTATTTCGGCCAAGGCGGGCATGGTGAACGTTGCCGACGGCGACGTCTACCTGTTGGACGCCAAGGGGGGGGCACCTCGCAAGGTGGAGCCCAAGGTCACGGAGTTTATCGAAATCAAAGAGGGCCAGACACTGAAGACCGGCGAAGGCCGCGCCGAGGTGTTGCTGGTGCCCGGGACGTTCCTGCGGATGGCCGAGGAGAGCTCCTTCCGGCTGACTTCCAACAAGCTGACCGACGCCCGCATCGAGATGCTGACCGGCAGCGGCCTGTTGGAGGTTTCCGACTCCATGGAAGACAGCAAGGTCGTCATCGTTACCAAGGACGCCACTCTGTCGGTTTCGAAGGCGGGGCTGTACCGCGTCGATGCGGAACCGGCCCGGATTCGCGTTTATCTCGGTGAGGCGCTGATCAGCTACGGTAGCGGCCAGAGCGCGGTGCTCAAGGGCGGCAAGGAGTTGCTCCTGGGCGCGAACGGCTGGGTGACAGCCCGGTTCGACGCCAAGGACACAGACTCGCTGTACCGCTGGGCCAAGCGCAGAAGCGGCTATGTCGCCATGGCGAACGTGAGCGCCGCGCGACAGGCCACCCCACAGACGAACAGCCTGCGGAGCGGCGCCTGGCAGTGGAATCCGTATTTCGGATTCGCCACCTTCATCCCTTATGGCCGTACGCTGCAGGGGCCGTTTGGATACTACTACTACTCGCCCTACACGGTCATGCAGGTGTATTACCCGCAAGCCTACAGCGGAGGCGGCGGTGGTGGCGGTGGTTACTCCGGCAACAGCGGTTTTGCCGCCAGCATGCCGCAGCGTAGCGCAGGTTCTTCGAGCTACAGCCCCAGTGCCGGCATCTCGTCTGCCAACGCCGGTTCCTCCATGGGCGCCGGCAGCACCGGCTCGCGCGGCGGCGGCGGATCGGTGAGCAGCGGATCGGTGAGCAGCGGATCGGCAAGCAGTGGATCGGCAAGTAGTGGATCAGTGAGTAGTGGTTCGGCGCCGGCCGGCGGTGGTGGCGGCCGCGGCAACTGACAACCGGCACTGGTGAGAGTAACTGGCAGGAAGGGCGGCGCTGCGGTGCCGCCCTTTTTCGATGAGGGCCTCACAGGCGCCGCCCGGAGGCGAGATGATGAGATCAATGACCACTGATCTCAGGCGGGTTGTCTATCTGGCGGCACACGGCGGCTTTGCCGGCCAGGCGATCCCGCTGGGCGGCGGTGCGGCGGTGGCCAATCTCCTTCAAGATGAATGGTCGGTCACGCAGCCGTTCGAGCTGCGGCTGGTGGGGCCGGCCGTGCTCGGCGCCGGTGCGCCTGGCGGGCGGGAGATCGTTGCATTCAACGAACGGCAGTACACCGCGTTCTGTGATGCCTTCCGGGCGGCGTCGACCCGGGAGGCCTTGCGCCACGACCCCCGGGATACCGCAATCCTGATTAACGATATCAGCGAGGGGCCCGATTTCGCGCGGTTGCGGACCGCCGGATTCCGCATCGTCACGGTCTATCACGTGGACGTGGTCGCCTACATCGCCGCCATCTACCTGCGTGGCCGGGTGGCGCCGGCCAGGCTGGCGGGGGCCTGGGAGTGGGTGCGCCGGGTGCGGCTGGACACCGTAGCGCCGCCGATCCTGCGGCTGATCTTCGCGCAGCAACGGGCCAGCCTGGCCTGCTCAGACGTCGTAGTGGTGCCTTCGTCCGGGATGAAGCAAACCCTGCTGGAATGCTACCCCGCTACGCCAGCGAGCCGAATCCGGGTCTTGCCCTGGGGAGCGCCGCCGGCCGCGTGCGGGCTGCCGGAGGCCCAGGCTGCCGCAATAGGGCTGCGCCGCGAGTTCCAAGTCCCCAACGACGCCCATGTGCTGCTTTGCCTAAGCCGGATCTCCCCCGAAAAAGGACAGGACCGGCTGCTGGAGTCTCTCGGCGAATGGGAACGATCCGGCACAATGGACGGGCGTCCCGTCTGGCTGTTCGTGTGCGGGGAGCCTGCGTTCATGCAGGGCCAGAGGCACATGGATCGACTGCGGCAGCTGGCGGCGAAGTTGCGGCGTGTGCGGGTCGTGTTCCCGGGCTATGTTACCGGCGCGCGCAAGCAGGGGTTCTTTGCCTTGTCGGACTTGTACGTCTTTCCTTCCCGGCACGAAAGCTACGGACTGACGCTGATGGAGGCGCTGGCTGCCGGTCTGCCTGCGGTCTGTCTGGACAATCAGGGCTCCCGGGAAGTCATGCGCCCGGAGGTGGGCCGAATGGTGGCCACCGGTGAGCCGCTGTGGCCGGTGATCCGGGAACTGCTGGCGGACGAGGCCGGGCGGCGGGCCATGGGCGTGCAGGCCGCGCAGTACGCCGCCGAGCGGTCGTTTGCGGCCAGTGCCGCGCGCTTGGCCGGCTTACTGGCTGGGTAGACGTGAACCCACAGGCGGCCGAATCCGCCGCGCGAGGAGGCCGCACAGATGGCACAACTGCCCAACACGGGACAGCAACCTGAGTCCGGCCCACTCCCGGAAACCGGCTAAGCCGGGGGGCTTCTCTTGATAGCTAGGGTGCCGGAGCAACACCATCGTCAAGACCATCGTCAACACCATCGTCAACTCCAGCGCCAACTCCAGCGCCAACTCCAGCGCCGGTTGAGCGAGCCTTCCAAGGCCGCCGACCGAGGCCAAGAGCGACGATTCCGACGCCAATCAGCACGAATGTAGAGGGCTCAGGTACTTCCGGCGGCGGCGGTCCTTCCGGCGGAGGTGGCGCTGGCGGCTGTCCTTCCGGATGAGACGAGGGTGGTTGCGGCAGCCACCCGGCGGGGGGCACAAACCCACCCGTAACGGGTGGCGGTCCACCGGGTTGGCCCGGCGGCGGCGCGGCGCTCGGCGGGGCGTTCAGCGGCGGCGCCCCGGGCGGCGGCATGGACGGCGGCATCGCTGGCGGCGCCCCTGGAGGCAAGACGGCGGGCTGTCCCTGTGGCGTGGCTGGCGGAGTGCCAGGCGGCATTTCGGGCGGGCTGCCAGGAGGAATCACCGGTGGTGTCACCATCGTGGTTCCGGGCGGACTGCCCGGCGGCCCGACGGGCGGAGTGCCGGGCGGGTTTCCGGGCGGCGTCGTGGTGCCCCCTGGCGGCTGACCGGGCGGGTTCTCCGGCGTGGACACGGGCGGATTCATGGTAGTGGTCCCCGGGGGATTGCCTGGCGGTGTACCAGGCGTCGGGCCCGGCGGATTGTCCGGCGGCGGCGCGGTACCGCCACCCGGCGGCGCTGCCGGCGGCGTTGTCACCAGCCCGGCCGGCGGAAGGACGATTCCGCCGCCACCTCCGAAACCCCCTCCGCCACCGATCGGCGGATACATAACAGGGGGCACCGGCCCCGGTCCGGACGGTGCCACCCCCGCCGGAATCAACTCAGCCGGCACCAGCACCGGCACCGGCTCCACCGGCGACGGACCGGGCAGCCAGGGCGCCGGCGCAGAGGCAGGCTCGAAATTCAACGCCGTGGTCACCGGCAGTTCCGGCCGGTCGAACAGTTCCGGTGCCGGCTC
>JBBQLF010000022.1:0-17816 GCA_038327695.1 Bryobacterales bacterium | reverse complement strand
CGCTTACTCAGAGAAGATCATCAAGGGCCGCCCCTACAAGGCCAAGAACGAACTCGTTCAGAAGAACATCGTCCCGCAGGCCACCTACGACAAGGTCAAGGACCTGATCATCGCTAAGCAGAAGTAGCCGCGCCTATTCCTTATCTTTGGCGATCGGCGCGTAGATCCCTTGGACGGCCCGGCAGTAATCGGCCGGGCCCAACAGGATCTGCATGCCGCGCACGCCCGCAGAGATCGAGATGCGCTCGAACACTTGCGCGAACTCGTCCACGTACACAGGATAGTCCCGCTTGCACGCCAGGGCGGTGACGCCGCCACGCACGTACCCGGTGAGCGGCTGGACTTCCTTCAACGGAACCGTGTCCACCTTCCGGTTGCGCGAAGCTTTCGCCAACGCCTTCAAGTCCAACGCCGCATTGCCGGGGATCACCGCCAGGCACACGCCGTTCTGATCGCCGCGTACGACAAGCGTCTTGAAGGTCTGCTCCAGCGGGAATCCGATCTTGGCCGCCACCGTCTCCGCCGAGAGATCGTCCAGATCCACGCTATATTCGCGCAACTCAAACTCAATCCCCAGGCTTTCCAGCAGCCGCACGGCGTTTGTCTTCGACACAGCCATAAAAATGATGGTACACAGGGTAGAAGTTATGCGGATACGCAAGGCAGTCATTACCGCGGCAGCGCCAGCCCAACGCCGGTTGCCGTTGCAGAATCTGATGGATCGCGACGGCGTGGAGCGAAGCGTCATTGGCATCCTGATCGACGAAATTGTCCGGGCGCGCGTGGAGGAGATCTGCGTCGTCATCTGCCCCGGCGACGCGCCGCTGTACACCGCGGTCCTCGGCGAGCAGGCCTCGCGCGTCAGCTTCGTGGAACAGCACGAACTTCGCGGCTACGGCCACGCCATCCACTGTGCCCGCCCGTTCACCGGGGACGATTCCTTTCTCCATCTGGTGAGTGACCACCTCTATGTCGGGCCAGCCGGCGCGGGCTGCGCCAACGAACTCATTGAAGCCGCCGAAGCCGAAAACTGCGCCATCTCCGCCGTGCAGGCTACGCGCGAAGGCCAACTCACCAGTTTTGGCGCCGTGGGCGGCCAGCGCCTGTCCGCCGCCAGTTCGCTTTATAAGATCGACACGGTTCTGGAGAAGCCCACGCCCACCGAAGCGGAACAGAAGATCATCGTGCCGGGACTCCGCGCCGGACATTACCTCTGCTTCTTCGGCATGCACGTGCTCACGCCGGCTGTACAGGGTATCCTCGACGAACTCCTCGCCGCCGATCCCAGCGCACGCGTAAACCTCTCCTCCGCCTTGGCTGAGCTGGCCAATCGCGAACGCTATCTGGCGCTCCAGATGACCGAACGCCGCTATGATTTAGGCGCCCGCTACGGCCTGCTAAACGCGCAGTTGGCCGTGGCTCTCAGCGGCCGGGATCGCGCCGAGATTCTCTCCAATATCGTCGAGTTGCTCGCCGTACGGGAGCCGGCCCAGACCGGGCACGCCCAATGACGGAACTCTGCAGCATCATCACGTCGGCCGGCCCGGATGCCCGTAATCAGGCCCTGGAGCGCGTCTGCGCCGCCGCCGACCGCCCAGCCCTACTCGCCGAATGCGACGCGCTGGAGGCCCTCCGCAGAGCCAGCAATAGCCTCTATGAACGCGTTCGGGCGCTCTTCTTTCTCTCCGCCATCCACCGCTTCCATCTCCCCGGCAAGCCCGGCGCCGGCGCCGAGGGCCGCGTCCCGTTTACCGGCTATACCCACCTTCTCCAACGGCGATTCGAGGAGGCCATCCGCTCCTTCCTCCAGGCACAGGAGCGGCAGGGGCCCAATGACGCCATATCCAGCGCGCTCGCCATGGCGTACAAGGGATTGGCCTTTCAAACCCTGGCAGACCAGGTCCGCCGCAGTGTCCGCAGCGTCCGTGGCAACCAGTGGATGTTTCGCACCGGCCACCCGGCCGACGATCCGCTGCGCCTGCGGCCCGAACTCCTCCGCCGCGACCCCGCTTCCGGGCTGTACCCGATCCTCCGCGAGGCCACGCCCGTTCGCATGGACCTCTCCCACAGCGGTTGGAGCGACATCTTCTTCCTTGGAATGGACTATCCGGAAGGCGCCCGGGTTCTGAACATCTCCATCGATCTGGCCGTCCGGGGACACGCGCCAAACGAACCGCTGCCGCCCGTTGAGGCTTACTTTCGCATCATCGACGAACCCGTGCTGCGCCTCACCAGCGTGGACCTCGGCGCCTCCGCCGATATCACCACGCTGGCGGAGGTGTTTGACTTCGCCCGCGACTATTTGGGCCTGCTGAAGGCCGCCGTCATCGCCGCCGGCGTAGTGCCATCCGGCATGGAGGGCTCCGGCCAATCACTGGCGGACCTGCTGCGCGTGCTCACCGGCCAGCCCGGACACGGCCTGGAAATCGTCAGCAAGGTGAATGACATTCCGAAGGGTTCGCGCCTGGCCGTCTCCACCAATCTGCTGGCCAGTCTCATCTCCGTCTGCATGCGCGCCACCGGCCAGATCCGCGCGCTCACCGGCGGCCTGGAGGAGAGTGACCGCCGCCAGGTGGCGGCGCGCGCCATCCTCGGCGAATGGCTGGGCGGCAGCGGCGGCGGCTGGCAGGACTCCGGCGGAGTGTGGCCGGGGATGAAGCTGATTGAGGGTGTGCCGGCCCAGGAGGGCGATGTCGAGTTCGGTGTCAGCCGCGGGTGCCTCCTGCCCCGCCACCGCATCTTTTCGCTGGACGAGATTTCGGCTGATACGCGCCGGAAGCTCCAGGAGTCTCTGGTGCTGGTCCACGGCGGCATGGCCCAGGATGTCGGGCCGATTCTGGAGATGGTCACCGAGAAGTACCTGCTCCGCAGCGAGCGGGAATGGCACGGGCGCCAGCAGGCCATCACGTTGTTGGACGAGATCATCGAATGCCTGCGCGCCGGCGATATTCGCGGCATCGGCGAACGGACCCAGCGCAACTTCGACGGCCCCATTCAGACCATCATCCCCTGGGCGGCCAACCACTATACGCGGTGCCTGATCGAACGCGCCCGGGCCGAGTTTGGCGCCGAGTTCTGGGGCTTCTGGATGCTGGGCGGCATGGCGGGCGGCGGCATGGGCTTCCTGTTCGCGCCACAGGCCAAGGCCGCCGCGCAAAAGCGAATGGCCGTCATCATGAGCGACGTCAAACGCTCCATGGATCGAGCCGTGCCCTTCGCCATGGAGCCGGTGGTGTACAACTTCACCATCAACGAGCGCGGCACCTGGGCCGTGCTGGACACCGGCCCGGCGGCGCTGTTGCCGCGCAGCTACTACACACTCCGTCTGCCCGAACTGCTGCGCCGCGACACCCGCTCGCTCACCCCGGCCCAACGCAGCGAGCTGGAGACGTTCGGCGCGGCCTGCCGCCAGGAACCGGCACTCATCGGGATGGTCCAGTCTGTCTTCGAACGGATGCTGCCTACCGATGAGGTCAAGGCTGCGGGCGGGGCCAGCAGCCTGGAGGCGCTGCTGCGTGAATATGGCTTTGACCACGTCCAGCATGAGAAGATCCGGGCCGACCTGCGCAGCGGCCGAATCGGCCTGGCGCAGAACCGCCTGCCAGTCAGCAGCACCATTGAGGACGTCAAGCGCGACGAGGTGACCGATGTGCGCGCGGGCCTGGCCCCGCGGCTCCGGCAACTCGGCGAGGATGCCCTGCGCGAAGGCGCCGTGGCTGTCGTATCGCTGGCCGGCGGCGTGGGCAGCCGCTGGACTCGCGGTGCCGGCGTCGTCAAGGCACTCAATCCCTTCGCGCAATTCGCCGGCCGCCATCGGAACTTCGTCGAGGTGCATCTGGCCAAGTCTCGCCGCAGCGCCCGGCTCAGCGGCCGTGCCGTGCCCCATGTGCTGACTACCAGCTACATGACGAATTCGCCCATGGTCGACTACCTCGCCGCCGCTGCCAACTACGGCTACGAAGCTCCGCTCTATCTCTCGCCCGGCCGCATCGTCGGCTTGCGTCTGATCCCCATGGCCCGCGACCTTCGCTTCGCCTGGGAAGAGATGCCGCAGCAGGTGCTGGACGTGCAGAAGCAGAAGATGCGGGAGAGCCTTCACGCCGCGCTCATCGGGTGGGCCACCTCCGCCGGCGAGGGCGCCGACTACACGGACAACCTGCCGGAGCAGTGCCTCCATCCGGTGGGCCACTGGTACGAGATTCCCAACATGCTGCGCAACGGGACGCTGAAGCGCCTGCTGGATGAGAACCCCGCCGTCCAGCATCTGCTGTTGCACAACATCGACACATTGGGCGCCTCGCTCGATCCGGCACTGCTCGGGCTGCACATCGAATCCGGCGCGGCCCTGACCACCGAAGTGATTGCGCGCGAGGTGGAGGACCGCGGCGGCGGGTTGGCCCGCATCGACGGCAACGTGCGCCTGATTGAAGGCATGGCGCTGCCGGACGAACGGATCGAATTCGAGCTCTCCTACTACAACAGCAACACCATGTGGATCGACGTCGCGCGCCTGCTCGCCGCCTTCGGCCTCACGCGCGACGATCTGCGGGATCCCGGCAAAACCACCGCCGCCATCCGCCATATGGCTGGCCGCATGCCGGCCTACGTCACGCTCAAGGACGTGAAGAAGCGCTGGGGCAAGGGCCAGGAGGACATCTTCCCGGTGATGCAGTTTGAGAAGCTCTGGGGCGACATGACCGCGTTGCCGGATCTCACCTGCGCCTACGCCGTAGTGCCGCGCCAGCGCGGCCAACAACTCAAGGACGTAGCGCAACTCGATGGCTGGCTTCGCGACGGCTCAGCCGCCTACGTCGATTCGCTCTGCGAGTGGCAGGCCTCAGCGCAGCTGCCCGGTGATGCAATTTGAGAAGCTCTGGGGCGGCATGACCGCGCTGCCGGATCTCGCCTGCGCCTACGCCGCAGTGCCGCGCCAGCGCGGCCAACAACTCAAGGACGTTGCGCAACTCGATGGCTGGCTTCGCGACGGCTCAGCCGCCTACGTCGATTCACTCTGCGAGTGGTGAACTGAAGTGTCCAGCCTCAGCGCATCTTCCGGGTGATGCAGTTTGAGAAGCTCTGGGGCGGCATGACCGCGCTGCCGGATCTCGCCTGCGCCTACGCCGTAGTGCCGCGCCAGCGCGGCCAACAACTCAAGGACGTAGCGCAACTCGATGGCTGGCTTCGCGACGGCTCAGCCGCCTACGTCGATTCACTCTGCGAGTGGTAGGCCTCAGCGCAGCTGCCCGGTGATCTCTTTGGCCCGCTCGTACAACATGCCGGTCTCGCTGCCGCAGCCGACAAACAGCATGCCCATCTCTTTCCAGCGCTTCGCCAGAGGCACGTTGCGCGCCTGGGCGCCCGGCACCACGCCGTGCGCTATGCAGCTCTCCACGATCTTCTCCACCGCGGCCAGCATCTTGGGGTGCTCAAACTCGCCCGGCACGCCGAGACTGATGGAGAGGTCCACCGGCCCGATCATCACCGCGTCCACGTTCGCCACCGAAAGCAGTTCGTCGCGCGCCTCCAGCGCCTTCACGGTCTCAATCTGCAGCACTACCATCTGCTCGCGATTCATGTGATCCATGATCTGCGGGATGCTCACCGGCTCAAAGTCCACCTGCAACGGCGTCAGGCCCATGCCACGGATCCCCACCGGCGGGTACTTGGTCCAGCTCACCGCCTTCTCCAGCAGCGCCGGGTCCTCCACGCGCGGGAAGATGACGCCCTCGGCGCCGCAATCCAGCGCGCGTGCGATCAGCGCATATTGCAGATCGGCCACGCGCACAATGGGGCTCAAGCCCACCCTCACCGCAATCCGGCACAGATCCTGGAGCGTCTCCTGATCGAAGCCGCCGTGCTCGGTATCGAGGAACGCCCAATCGAACCCCGCCGCGGCCAGGATGCGCACCACGTCCTGGGATCGCAATTGCGCGAAGCCTGTGCCCAACTGCACGCGACCCGCGCGCAGTGCCTGTTTCACCTGGTTTGTCTTCATATCGTCAATAGCAGATGGTCCGGACAACCCCGCTGCACTTCCTCGTAGAGTGTATCGATCAGGTCAAAGCCATGCTTGGCCAGAAAAGGCAGAATAGAGAACAATCGCTCCTGCAAGTGCCGTTCGGGAAACACCAGCCCGCTCAAGTGGGCCGCGCCGTCGTTCACTCGCGTGTCCCGCCGCAGCGCCTCGCGTCCCGCCTTGCGGCGGTTCTTCTCAATCTGATAGATGATCTTCAGGCGGCTCTTGGCCAGCGCCTCGCTGAGCGTCGGATCGAAGCTCCGCAACTCGCCTTGCAGCCGGTCCAGCGAGTTCCGCACTTCGCCGAGAACATCCTGAAACGTGATCTCCAGCGAATCCGGAATCAGGCGCGCCGCGATGCGCTCACGCAGCAACTGCTCGCCGTGGAAACAATCCGTGAGCGTCACGTTGTAGTGGCCCATCAGCGAGTGCGCCCGCTCGTCCAGCAGAGTGAAACCGTTGCGCGGCACGGCCACCGGCATCCTGCCCAGCAACATGCGGTACAGCACCTGAGACTGGGCCAGATACGCTAATTCCGCCGGTCCGCCGATGTAGGCGGCAGTGGGCAACAGGTAGTCCTGCATCACGGGCCGCAGCAACGCGTTGGGCGAGAGGTTCGCCGGATTGGCGGGCGCCGCCTCTTCGCCTCCGATGCGCGTACGGCGCCCGTTCTCCAGACGGAAGAAGAGCGACGTCTGTTCGTCCACCAGCACCTGAGAGTGATAGCCGGCCGCTTCTATTTCCTTGCCTCGGGCCTGCAACTCGCGCCCCAGCTCCACCCGCCGTTCAAAGGCCGCCGCCAGCATCGGCGCAGCCAGTTCGCGAATTGCCGGCTCCAGCGGATCAAAGAAGATCAGGCCGAAGCCGGCCATCAAACGGGAAAGCAGCGCCTGAAATGCCTGCCCGTACGTTCGCCCCGGACGGTAGCACTCTTCCACCAGTTCAATCACCTCGTCGGCATAGAGATGGCCGCCGAGGCTCTCCCTCAAACCGTCCAGCGGCAGTGAGGTAATCTCGATGCTGCCCACCGGCTGGCCCGGTTGGCCGGCCCCCTGGCCGTTGAGCCGAACCGCACTCTGGCGTGGGTTGAACACCCACGCGTGGTTGATCTCGTCGAAGTCGTGATCCTCAGTGGCCAGCCAGAAGACCGGCACGGCGCGAATGCCGCTCTCCGTCAGTTGCCGCGCCAGCTTGGCCGCAGTCAGGGCTTTGTAGATCGTGTACGCGGGACCCGAAAACAGCCCTACTTGTTGCCCCGTCACAACGGCCACGGTGTCCGGCAGTTCCAGTTGGGCCAGTGCGGAGGTCTCACCGTTGGTCTGCCGCAAGGCCGCCGCCAGCCGCTGCCGCCGGTCGTCAGGCAGCTGCCGCAACGCCGCGAAGGCCGCCCGCCGGATCGCTTCCGGGTCATGCGGATCGTGCTCGTAAAACCGAGCCACGTGGTCAAACCGGTAGAGGTAATCGGCGAAGAGCGCACTCGTGCCCGGCAACTCAGTATGTGGAATACAAATGCTTCTCATGCGGCGCTCCCCCTCAGGCTACCAGACCGCCCGGCCCGGCGACCGTTACACTGGTAGATGATGCTCACCGGCCAGGAATTCCAACAGAAGTCGGACGAATCGCTGGAGGCGCTCTACGCGCGGCTCGCCGAGGCGAGTGAGAACTTCGACTTTGACGTCGAGATGAACAACGGGGCGCTCACCGTTGAGTTTGAGGAGCCCCGCGAACGCTTCGTGGTCAGCCCCAACTCCCCCGTCAAACAGATCTGGGTCTCCGCCCACGTGCAGAGCTTTAAGTTCGATTGGAAGCCTGAGGCCGGCGCTTTCGTGTTGCCGGATTCCGGCATGACGCTGGAACAGCTCATGGTGGAAGCCATTCAAAAACGCCTCCCAAACTTCGCATTATAGTGCCCGGAATCTACATTTCGTGGCCGTTTTGTGCACAGAAATGCACTTACTGTAACTTCGCCTCGGGCGTCTTCCCGCGCGAGCTGGAACAGCGCTATCTGGACCGGCTGCTGGCCGAACTGCGCGCCACCGCGTGGCCGTGGACCCCGGAGACTGTCTATCTCGGCGGTGGCACGCCCGCTTCCATGCTGCCCGGGCACCTGGCCGCCGTGCTGGCTGCCATCCCCGGCCGCCCCTGGCGCGAGGCCACGCTGGAAGCCGCGCCGGGCGCCATCACGCCGCAGCACGTCCGGGCCTGGCGCGAGGCTGGCATCAACCGCGTCAGTCTGGGCGCGCAGTCGTTCGTCAACGCCGAATTGCGCCGCACCGGCCGCAAACACACTGCCGCCGAAGTGGCCGCCGATGTCGCGCTGCTGCGCGGCCAGGGCATCACCGAGATCAACATCGATCTCATCGCCGGCCTGCCCACGCAGACTCGCGCATCCTGGAATGAATCGCTGCGCTGGATTGAGGAAATCGCACCGCCCCACGTCTCCGTCTACATGCTGGAGGTGGACTCAGATTCGCGCCTCGGCCAGGAACTACTGCTGGGTGGCGTGCGCTACGGCGCCATGGACGTGCCCTCGGAAGACCTCATCGCCGATTTCTACGAACTGGCCGTGGAGCGGCTGGCGCTCTCCGGCCTGCGCCGTTACGAGATCTCCAACTTCGCCCGGCCCGGCAGCGAATCACAGCACAATCTGAAGTACTGGCGGCTGGAACCCTACCTCGGCTTCGGCGCCGACGCCCACTCCTTCGATGGACGCCTCCGCTGGCAGAATGTGGAGACGCCGCAAGCCTACTGTGATGCTGCCGGCGTGCGCGCCGGATCCGTCACCGCCAACCTGGCCGAGGAGCGCTTCTTTGTAGGGCTGCGGCTGCTGGATGGCATCCGCACGTCGCCGCAGGAGCGCGCGCCGCACGAAGCCGCCATCGCTGAACTGACCGCGGATGGTCTGCTCCAACAGGATGGAGAGACCCTGCGCCTGACGCCGCGCGGTGTACTGCTGTCCAACGAGGTATTCGAGCGCTTCCTGGCCTGAGGTCATAATAGAAAGTTCGAGGACCAAAACGTGCCCGTCATTGATCTCCGTTCCGATACCGTCACCCGTCCTACGCCTGAGATGCGCCGTGCCATGTTTGAAGCAGAGGTCGGCGATGATGTCTACCGCGAAGACCCCACCGTGAACCGCCTGGAAGCGCGCGCTGCCGAGATTTCTGGCAAAGAGGCGAGCCTGTTCGTACCCACCGGCTCCATGGGCAACACCATCGCCATCAAGTGCCTGACCACGCACGGCCAGGAGGTGATCTGCGACGTGCGCGGCCACCTGCTGGACTATGAGCTCTCCATGACCGCCTGGTTCTCCGGCTGTCTGATCCGGCCCATTCCCACCCCGGACGGGATTCTCACCTGGGCAGCCATCGCCAGGCAGATCCGCCCGCTCGGTCCGAACGCCGCCGACACCGGCTGCATTGAAGTGGAAAACACGCACAACCTGGCCGGCGGCACCGTCTACCCGCAGGCTGTGCTGGACGAGATCTGTGACCAGGCCCATGAGCGCGGCATCGCCGTGCATATGGATGGCGCGCGCCTGTTCAATGCCGCTGCCGCCACGGGGCAGCCTGTGCACGCCGCCGCCCGGCGGATCTGCGCCAAGGTGGACACTGTGATGTTCTGTCTGTCCAAGGGGCTGGGCGCGCCCGCTGGCTCCATGCTGGCCGGGCCGAAGGCCATTATCGAGCGGGCCCGGCGCTATCGCAAACGCCTGGGGGGCGGCATGAGGCAAAGCGGCATTCTGGCCGCCGCCGGGCTGATCGCGCTGGAGCAGATGCCGTTGCGCCTGCACGAGGATCACGCCAACGCCCGGCTCTTTGCCGCCGGTCTGGCGCAAATGCCGGCCATCCGCGTGGAGCATGCCGAACCGGCCAGCAACATCGTCATTTTCGACGTCGCGGCCACTGGCAAATCCAGCAGGGAGATCAGCGAAGCGCTACAGGCGCGCGGCGTGCTGATTAACGGTTTCAGCCCCACCGCCATGCGCGCTGTGACGCATTACGATGTCTCCCGGGATGACTGCAAGGAGGCCCTCGCCGTGCTCGCAGAGGCTACCGGATGTTAGGATGGTGATGCTCTTGGCAGGAGGAAATTGAGCCCTATGTCAGTCAAGATCACAACCCACGTGGTGAACGGTGTCACCGTCATGTGTTGTTCCGGCACCATCACTCTGGGTGAGAGCACCAGCGTATTCCGCAACACGCTGCGGGAGTTGCTCCAGAGCGGAGTCCGCAAGTTGATTCTGGACCTGGAACAGGTCACCTACATCGATTCGTCCGGCATTGGCGAGCTGGTGGGCGCCTATACCTCGGCCTCCAGCGTCAACGCACAGATCAAGCTGGCGAAATTGCCTGCCAAGATCTATGACCTGCTACAGATCACCAAGCTCGTCACCGTGTTCGAGATCTTCGATGACGAGGCCGAGGCGATCCGCAGCTTCACGTAGTCTCCGCGCTACTTCTTCTTCGATTTCTTCAGTTCCTGAACCCGGATGTCCTGGAAACGCACTTCCATGGGTGGCCCCTGGTGCAACTGCAGGCCAACCAGCCCTTCCAACTTAAGGGAGTCCTTCAGCTCGGCCGTAACCAACCCGTTAATGGTGATGCGGATGTCTTCTCCCTTGCAGTAGATCTCCACCTCGTTCCAGTCTTTCGGCTTGAGGACGGTCTCCGCCTTGCCCTTTTCTTCGTACACGCCACCCCACCAGTTACCCTCCGCCATGTCGGCCTGATAGCCCTTCATGACCCAGTTCGGCAACTCTTCGCTGCGGAACTGAATGCCACTGTTGTGGTTCCGCAGTTTCACCTTCGCGCGCAGGATCAAGTCGCTGAACTGCGCTTTGCGATAGACCAGAAAGGTGTTGCTGGTGAGCTTGTTGCCTTCAGTGGAGTCGATCAGCTCGCCGTCCCAGCCCTTCGCCGGGCCCGCCGCCTGGACACCAAGCCCCGCCAGCATCATCACAAACAGCACTGGCTTCATGATCAATCTCCTATCCGTTATCTCCACCTGATACTCTCGTTCTCGATGGGCACTTCAATCTCTGCCAGTTTCCGCCTATGGGCCCTGTTCGCGCCGCTTTTTTGTCTTACGGCCCAGACCGCCTGGCGCGGTGTGGTGCGCGATGCCGCCGGCGGAGAGCCGCTGGCGCAGGCGCGGTTGATCATGCGCTGCGGGGAGACCCAGTCTGAGCGGCGCACCGGCGGCGATGGCACGTTTGAGCTGCCGCAAGCCGCGCCTGGCTGCACTCTCCGCCTGACGCTGGTCGGCTACCGTCCCCTCACGCTGACACTCGGCAATGACGCACGCGAACTGGAACTCGTCCTGACACCCGATTCACTGGCCCGCCGGGACTCCATCGACGTGGCCGCCGGTCCATTCGAGATCGCCCAAAACGCCAGCGCCTCAGAGCGCACACTCACTGGGACCGAGCTAAAGAACCTGGCCGGCGTGTTGATGGACGACCCGCTACGAGCGGTTCAGTCGCTGCCCGGCGTCGCCTCCTCCAACGACTACATTGCGCAGTTCGCCGTTCGCGGCGCGCCATTCTCGCGCATCGGCGTCTATCTGGACGGCATCCTGCTAAACAGCCCGTTCCACACCGTGCAGGGCCAGGAAGACTCCGGCTCTCTCTCCATTGTGAATGCCGATCTGATTGACGAGCTGGCCCTGCACGCCGGCGCGCCTCCGGTGCTCTACCAGGATCGCTCCGCGGCCGCGCTGGACCTGCGCCTGCGGGAAGGCAGCCGGCAGGCGCCCTCTGTCCGCATCAACGCGGGCGTGGCCAGCGCCAGCGTGCTGGCCGAGGGGCCACTGGCCCGTTCCCAGCGCGGATCGTGGCTGGTGGCGGTCCGCCGAAGCTACCTCCAATACCTGCTCCGGCGCAGCAGCGCGTCGGACTCCATGGCCTTCGGCTTCTTCGATGCGCAGGGCAAGCTCGCCTACGATCTCACGCGCCGCCACAACGTATCGCTCAGTTTCTTTGATGGCAACTCGGATCTGGATCGCACGAAAGCGCAGAACACGCTGGGCATCAACTCCATCATGAACGCCACCTATCACGTCAGTCTGATGCAGGCGGCATGGCGTTACGCGCCCTCCTCCCAACTGATGCTGACCAATCGCGCCGCCTACATGCGCGAACGTTCCGGCGTCGTGAATCCGCGCCTGCTGCCACTCGGCGCCAGCGCGCATCGCGAATGGGTCTGGAACACATCGCTGCTCTGGAACTGGCGGCCCAACGCGCCGCTCCAGGCCGGCGGATCGTTCCGCCGGATTTCGGAAGACGGCTATTCCGCCCGCTACAACTTCAACCCGCTGGCCGTCCGGCGCCGCGACGAATGGCGGGGTACAGGCCTGCGCGCCGGTGGCTTCATTGAGCAGGGCTGGATCCGCGGACCGTTCACGCTGACGGCCGGCGCGCGCTTTGACGGGTTCACGCTGGTGGAGCCGCGCGCCATCTCGCCGCACGTTTCGGCCATGGTGCGCCTGGCGCCCCGCACGCGCCTGCAACTGGCCTGGAGCCAGGCGCTGCAATACCCCGCCATGCTGCCGCTCTTGATTCAGAACACCGGCAATCGGCATCTCCTGCCGGAGCGCGCCAACCATACGGTAGCGGCGCTGGAGCAACAGTTCGGCGACCGCACGCGGCTGCGCGCTGAGGTCTTCTATCGCACCGATCGGGACCTGATCACGCAGCCGCTGCTGGAGCCGCGCATGCTCGCAAACGGCCAGATCTTCACGCCGCCGCTGAACCCGCTCTACCTCAACTCCGTGCGCGGTTCGGCCCGCGGCATGGAGATCTTCCTCCAACGCCGCACGGCCAACCGGCTCAGCGGATGGGTGTCTTACGCCTACGCGCGCACCTGGCTGCACGACGGGATCACTGGCGCGGCCTACGCGGCCGACAGCGAGCAGCGCCACACCATGAACGCCTACGCCAGCTACCGCCTGCGCCCCACGGTCAACCTCAGTGCGCGCTACACCTTTGGCAACAACTTCCCGATTCCAGGTTTCCTGCGGGAAGGCGCGAATTCCACGTACTTCCTGTCGACGCAGCGCAATCAACTGCGCCTGCCGAACTACCAGCGCGCCGATCTGCGGCTGAACAAATCGTTCCAGTGGCAACACTGGCGCGCCGTCCTCTTCGTGGAGGTGATAAACCTCACCAACCACGAAAACAAGACCTACGATTCCTTCAGCGGCTACACCGCCCGCACGGCTCAGGCGTTCCCCAACTTCACCAAGCTGTTCCCAATCGTTCCGGCCGCCGGCGTGATGTTCGAATGGAACGGCCCGCCGGCGAAAGCGGGCCGTTAGCCAGACGGGTTGTACGAGGACTTACAGTGCCAGGCTGACGGCGGCCAGAATGACCGAAGCCACCGGCAGCAGCAGGAGAGCCTTCTTCAGGCGCTTGGGGTCGTCACCGGCGATGCCGCCAATGATGGGCGAACTCACCACCAGTCCGAGCCAGCCCGCCGTCAGGGCGATGCCCGTGGCCGTCGCGGCCATGGCGGTGAAGCGGGCGTTCACGATGGCCAGCGTGGTCGGGAACACGGGCGCCATGGCGAGGCCGGCCAGGAATACCAGCGCCTGCGCCGCCACCGGGCTGGCACTCTGCAGCATGGCGTAGGTGGTGACGGCCATCAGCAGCGCCGAGCCGACCAGTACGCGTTCCGGCGTGACGCCGCTGAGGATCGGGGAAACCACCACGCGGCCTACCAGCAGGCCGAGCGCGAAGCCGAGCGACAGAATCGTCAGCGCCTTGCCCTCACTCAACCCCTGCGCCATCAGGTGGCGCACCAGCCAGTTCCATACGCCCACCTCGCAGGCGACGTAGAGGAACAGCGTGAGCGCCAGCAGCAGCAGCGCCGGTTGCGTAATCAGGTCACCCACGGCCGCGCCCTGAAAACTGACGGCACCCTTCGGTGCAGGCATGCCCGTCACCGCGCTGAAGGCCAACGTGGCCGCCGTGATGGTGGCGGCAAAGACCAGCAACTTGGGGGAGTTGTTCTGGAACAGCCGCGCGGCCACCAGGGGCGTCACCAGGCCGCCGAGACCGAAGAACAAGTTGAGAATGTTATACACGCCCGGCGTGGACAAGTCCCACAGTTGGATACTGGGCGGTAGCCCATTGGCTCCGTTCACGATGGCGCCGCCGCCGATGCCCAACATCAGCATCAGGCCGGCGATCATGGCGTAGCCTTTGGCCGTCTTCAAGCCAAGCAGGGCGGCAGCGACCAAGGCAAGGCCCAGCAGCAGACCGGCCTTCACGCCCTGCACATCCATCAATGGACCTGCGAAGAACGAACCGATCATCAGACCGATGGCCTGAGTCATGGCAATACTGCCGTTTTGTTTGGGCGAAAGTGAGAACTTCCGGGAGAGATCGGGCAGAATCGTGCCCAACATGGCGGCGATCATTCCATAGACGAAGATCGCGAGAATCGCGGCGACAATGAGCATCAGCATCGTCTCAGAATGCTATCAGATTGCGCCGCGGTCCGGGTAGGCTACTTCGCCAGCTACTTCACCAGCGCTTCACTCAACACCCGGCCGTTGGCGCCGCTGGGCACCTCGATTTCCAGCAGGGTGGAGAGCGTTGGCGCGATGTCGTTCACCGCCGCGCGCTCGTTGTATCTGCCGGGCTTGACCCACGGGCCCAGGAAGATCACCGGCACGTGCGAATCGTAATTCCAGGGCGTTCCGTGCGACGTGCCCCTGGCTTCAAACAGCCAGTAAGGTTCCGGCACGATGAACAGGTCCGAAGCCCGCTGGTAGAAAAACCCGTTCTGCACGCGCTGGCCCACCATGTCGTTCATCGCGAGGCCGCGCCGCAAGTCCTCGCGCGTGAAGACGCGGGCGATGTGCGGCAGTTGGCGCACTGCCTGCGCTGCCAGTTGCTGCACCTCGTCGAGGTCGAGTTTGCTGTCCAGGATCAGCTTGTGATTCAGGTACGGGCTGGGGCCGCTCTTGCCGAGGATCCAATCCGCTTCCCCGTATTTCTCGCTGAGGCATTTCTGAATGGCGTCCAGAACCACCTTCTCCGTCATCCGGCCACCCGGCATCCGGCGGGATTGCATCACCTCCGGCATCGGCGCCACGCCGTGGTCGGCCGTCAGGACAATCAGCACGTTCTGCATGCCCAGCCGCTTCTCCAGATAGTCAAAGAACTTGGCCAGCACCTTATCGGTCTGGATGGAGACCTCTTTCACCTCCGGCGAATCGGGGCCCTTGGCGTGGCCGATGGTGTCGTTCACCGAAAAGCTCATGGAGAGCAGATCCGTACCGCCATTGCGGCCCAGATTCTCGCCTTCAATGGCTGCCTCGGCGAACAGCTCCACAATGTCGTTTCCGAACTTGGAATCCGACAGTTTGCCGTAGTCCATCGAACCCTTCCATTGGTCGATGGCCTTCTTCTCGTTAAAGGTCTTCACCCAGGCCGGGAGTTCCGGAAAGTAGAAGGTGGAACTGACGAAGTTGCCGGAGTTCTTGTCCAGCCAATAGGCGCCATTGGCCATGCGGCCCACGGGCAAAATGGCGCTACGGTCTTTGATGGAAAGCCCCACTACCTTGGCGGTGCCGTTGCCGCTCATCTTCATCTCGTCGCCCACGGTGGAGACCAGCAAGTTATGGGGTGACGCGCCCTGGCGGCCCGCCACGCCCAGCGTGGTAACACTGTCATCGCTGACGCTGGTGATCTGCTTGCCCGTCTTGCGGTCGTACCATTCGTTGCCGACAATCCCGCTGGCCGCCGGCAGCGCGCCGCTCAAGACCGTCGAGTGGCCCACGGCCGTGACGGTAGGAAAGTGCTCATAGTGGGCGTTGGTGAACAGCGCGCCCTTCTCTATCAGCCGTTTCAGCCCACCGGTGTAGTCCGCGCGGAATCGCCACAGGTAGTCGGCGCGGAACTGATCCACGACGATCATCACGACAAGCTTCGGCTTGGGCAACGGCGCTGGCCTGGTCTGGGCCCCGCCAACGAAAGTGGCGGCGCTGAGCGCCGCCAGGATGAACTTGTTCATTGAGCGCTACTCGATGACCGCGCCGGTACCCTGTATCTGGTACGTCGTCACGGGGCCGCTGATGCTGGCCGGATCGAACGGCTTCTTGTTCTCTTCCGCCTCATGCTTGGCCTGGGCGATAGCTTGCTCCTTGGTCATCTCGATCTTGGCGAACGTGCCTTCCGCAACGGCCATCTTACCAACGGCCTCCTTCGGAAATACGATCTCGCCGTCCTTCACTTTGATCTTCACGCTGGCCTTGCTGCCGGGGTCCACCAGCATCATCCAACAGCCCATCTTCTCGCAGACTTCGGTGATCTTGCCCTTCACCTGAATCGTCTTTCCGACATAGTCGGCGGGTTTGGCGCTGACTTTCGAGATCGGCGTCTGCTTCTTCAGCATGAGCGGCTTGCCAAGTGGATTGCCCGCCGCGAAACAGAGCGCGGAGGCGAGTAGGAGAGAGAGTGCGAACTTCATACTCTCTATTGTCCCAATTCGCGGCGCAGATTACACGCCTTAACTCCGCCCGCGCCCGCTCACGGTCAAAACGAGTATCTGAGGCTCAACTGAACGTTTCGTTCACTGCTCTTGCTATTCACCTTCCCGAACGCCGCACTGCGGGGGTTGGCCACCGGGGCGCTCCAGTTCGGGTGGTTCAGCCAGTTGAAGAACTCACCGCGGATCGAGATCCGGTGACCCTCCGTCACACGGAAGTCCTTGAAGAGCGCCAGATTCCAATTCTGGAACCCAGGGTTGTACAAAGTGTTTCTGGTTTGGGTCCTGGAGAAAGTACCGGCGGCCGGCGTGGCGAAGATCGCCGTGCCGTCGTTGTTCCGGCTGAGGAAATAGTAGTTGGCATCGGCGGCGCTGGAGGAGAACTTCCGATCACCACGGGGCAGCGCAGGGTTACCGCCGATCTCCCACGGCTGCGAGTCCGAACTGCCGATCCCCGCGAAGTCGTCGCCCGTGCCCACTGTGAAGGGTGTGCCGGTCTGGAACTGGCTCACCCCGGTCACCTGCCAACCGCCCATTGCCTTGCCCACCCAGGTTGCATTCTGCCGGAGCCAGGGCCACTGATAGACGAAGTTGATCACCGCGACATGCCGCGTGTCGCTATCGGAAGGCCCCCAGAAATTGTCCGCATCGAAGGCGTTGTAGAGGCGGGCGCGGAAGGCGTATGGCCGGATTGCGTTGATTCCCGGCATGGCCGGCAAGGGGCGCGTATTGCTCGTGGCTGGCTCAACGGGCCAGGCCACGGATGCGGCGGGCGAGGTGCTGATGAATCCGGACAGACTCGAGGAAGTGCAACGGATGCTGGGCCGCCCGTTGACGGCCCGGACAACGCGGCTCGAAATCCTCGTGGAGACGGCCGCGGTGGGCGGCAGCACGCGCGATTACCGCATCGTCAGTGTCCGGAGTGTACGGTAGGCTCGCCGGATTCGGCCACTACCGGGCCAGTTCCCGAATCCGGATATTGCGGAACATCGCGAAGGTGAACTGATCATGCAGTTGCAGGCCGATCGGCCCCACTGTAGATCGCTTCGGATCGCCCGGGTACTCGGCCACCACCTCACCGTTGACGCGGATCCGGATCATCTGCGGACGCGATTCGATATCCAGCCGGTTCCACATCCCGGGCCGCTCACTGCCGGTACGCGCCTGCACAAACGTGTAAACGCTCCCCGACATGTACTTCTCTTTCTGGCTGTTGATGATCTGAATCTCGTACCCGATGTGCGCCGGCGTCGTCTTGGGAAAACCAGCCAGATCCGGCCGCGCGGCGTCGGACTCGCCGATGG